>UQVN01000204.1 GCA_900544525.1 uncultured Eubacteriales bacterium | reverse complement strand
GTATTAAACATTAAAAAATATTTTAATAATATGATGTGTTGCTGTATGCAGATATATGTGCATATGGCTTATTTTTGTGTATATAATGTTCCCTTAATGAATACTTCGATAGAATAGTTATTGAATGTTGAAAAAGATACATGTATATGCATGTATCTTTTTTTTATGTTATTAGGAAATTTATTTTCTATAACATAAAAAAGCACTGCGTGCAAACGATGCACAACGCACATTTCGTTTTAAGAGAAAGAGAGGAATTTTTATGGAAAAGGAAATCTTACAACAACAACTAGAAAAGCAATTTCGATGGTTTCATTCTCACCCTGAGCTTTCTTATGAGGAATATGAAACGACTAATCGGATTCGTACACTTTTAAAAGAGAAAGAAATAGAGGTACTGGAGCTTCCATTAGAAACAGGTCTTGTGGCGATTATTCGTGGAAAGAAGTCTGGACCAGTTATTGCAATAAGATGTGATATTGATGCACTTCCAGTTGAAGAAGAAACATCGTTAGAATGGAAATCAAAAATTTCTGGAAAAATGCATGCCTGTGGGCATGATTTTCATATTGCCACGCTTTATGGGGCTGCATTGCTTTTAAAAGAAAGAGAAGAGGAACTTCATGGAGTGGTAAAACTTATTTTTCAGCCAGCAGAAGAATCTTCTTTGGGTGCTTTAAAAATAATAGAAACGGGTGTGTTAGATGATGTAACGGCTATTTTTGGAATACACAGTTCATCTGATTTTCCAGTCGGTACATTGGGGATAAAAGAAGGAAGTGTCACAGCAGCTGTGGATCGTTTTAAAATTACAATAGAAGGGTTTGGAACACATGCTGCGCATCCAGAACAAGGAAGAGATCCGATTATAGCCACGGGAGCAATGATTCAATCTTTGCAATCCATTGTGAGCAGAAATCTCGATCCATTTTCTCCAAGCGTTTTGAGCATTACTCATGTATCGGCTGGAAACACGTGGAATGTAATACCAGAACAATCATTTTTGGAGGGGACGGTTCGTACTTTAACGAAAAAAGATCGTAAGCTAATGGAGGAGCGTTTTCGACAGATAGTAGAACATACGGCAAAGGCATATGATGTAGTAGCCAAAGTAGATTGGGTGGAAGGACCTCCAGCCACAGATAATGATAAAGAATGGGCAGAATTTGCTAAGAAAGTGGCAATCGAAGAAAAGATGGAAATAGGGATTCCAAAGTTAAGCCTTGGTGGGGAAGATTTTGCATTTTATCAAGAAAAAATAAAAGGACTTTTTCTTAAAGTTGGGACTGGAAAAACGCCATATCCAAATCATCATCCAAAGTTTCAAGTGGATCCAGATGCTTTATATGGGGCAGCTCATTATTTAAGTGTTTTTAGTGAAAAAGTATTATTACAATTAAAAGAAAGGGGGGAAGGGGTATGATACAAATAGAAAATGCAAAAAAGGTTTTTCATACGAAGGCAGGAAAAGTATATGCATTAGATAATGTTTCTTTATCAGTAGAAAAAGGGGATATTTTTGGTGTCATTGGTTATTCGGGAGCAGGAAAATCTACATTACTTCGTCTTGTAAATGGACTGGAAAAACCAGATAGCGGAAAAGTTGTAATTGATGGAAAAGATATTACAAATCTGTCAAAGGCGGAATTAAATGGAATGAGAAAAAATATTGGAATGGTATTTCAGCAATTTAATTTGTTAGAATCTCAGACCGTATATCAAAATGTTGCTCTTCCACTTGTTATGTCAGGAATGAAAAAGAAAGAGATAGAAGCTAGGGTAGAAGAATTGCTCAACTTCGTAGGTTTAGATAAAAAAAGTAAGGCATATGTTTCTCAGCTTTCAGGCGGACAAAAACAAAGGGTTGGAATTGCTCGTGCTATTGCTACAAATCCTAAAATACTATTATGCGATGAAGCAACGAGTGCATTGGATCCAAAGACTACAGAATCCGTTCTTAAATTATTAAAGAAAATCAATACAGAATTAGAAATTACCATTCTTTTGATAACCCATGAAATGAATGTAATTAGTAAAATTTGTAATAAAGTTGCAGTGATGGAGGAAGGACAGATTTGTGAGCAAGGGAAGACAGTAAATGTTTTTCGCAATCCAGTAAAAAGTATTACAAAAGAATTTGTTAATACCGTTATTAATAGTTCGATACCTAATGCATTATTAAAAGACTTAAATTATGAAGATCCGATTATAAGAATTACTTTTTTTGGAGAAAATTCCAAGCAATCTTTAATTTCCAAAATCAATAAACAGTTTCAAGTAGATACAACAATATTATTTGCTTCCGTAAATGAATTAGGAGATAGCATACTCGGAATCTTGATCTTGCAGTTAAAAGGAGAGGAAGCGGAGATTAGAAAGGTAGAAGATTATATTCGTAGTCAAAATGTCGGAATAGAAAGGATGGTAATTTAAAATGATTGAGGAATTTTTAAATGTTAGTTCAGATAAGTTGATTGAATCTGTTGTTCAAACATTATATATGCTTGGATGGTCGTTATTTTTTGGAGTGATTTTTGGTGTGCCATTAGGACTTCTTCTTGTATTTACAAGAAAAGAAGGGCTTTTGAATAATAAAGTTTTATATTTTCTTATCAATGGTATTGTAAACTTAGTTCGTTCTGTACCGTTTGTTATTTTACTTGTATTTATAGCACCTTTAACAAAAGCGATTACAGGAACAAGAATTGGTACGAAAGCGGCCATTGTTCCACTTGTATTTTATATCACGCCTTATTTAGCAAGGCTGATTGAAAGTTCTTTTTTAGAAGTAAAGCCTGGGATTTTAGAAGCAGCGAAAGCTATGGGAGCTAATACATTTCAAGTAATTTGGTATTTTCTTCTTCCAGAAGCAAAGGCTTCATTAGTGTTAGCCATTACTACAGGAACGATTGGATTATTAGGGGCAACTGCTATGGCAGGAACAATTGGAGGAGGAGGAGTTGGTGATTTAGCACTCACATATGGATATCAAAGTTTTAATAATTTATTGATGGTAACAACCGTAATACTTCTTATTATTTTTGTACAATTCATACAGACAGGAGGAAATTATATATCTAAGAAAATACGAAATCATGGATAGACAGGAAGAAAAAGTACATAGGAGAAAAAATAGGAAGCAAATAATATAAGGAAATATTTAGAAAAGAAAGAGGAGGATAATTTTATGTTAAAAAAATGGATTTCTATTTTAATAGTAGGCGCTTTTATAATGATAGGAGTAACAGGATGTGGAAAAGGAGCAGAAGTAGATGCTGACACAAAAACGATTGTATATGGAAAAGCAGCAGGACCATATACGATTTTATTTGAAGAAGCAATCATACCAATCCTTGAAAAAGAAGGATATCAATTTAAATGTGTCGAGTTTTCAGATTTAATGCAAAGCGATATTGCGTTAGATGAAGGGGAAATTAATATGAACGTAGAACAACATAGTGCTTATATGGAAAATTTTAATAAAAGTCAAAATGGAAATCTTGTTGCACTTACGTCAATTCCAACTGTTCCAGCAGGACTTTTTTCAAGTACACATAAAGCGTTAGAGGAAATTACTGACAATGCAAAAATTGCAGTTCCCAATGATGTTTCAAATGCTTCAAGGGCATACGCTATTTTACAAAAGGCAAATTGGATTGAGTTAGATCCAAACGTCAATATTGCAAATGTTACCCAAGAAGATATTATTGAAAATCCATATAATTTGCAGTTTACAGAAATGGATTCAGCGAATATTCCTCGCTCATTAGATGAATTTGATTATGCAGTCATTCCAGGGAGTATTGTGTATAGTGCAGGTATTGACTCTGATTCTGTTTTGCTTCAAGAAGACGTTGCAGAACATCTCTTACTTCAAGTAGTAGTCAATGAAAAAGAAAAAGATAGTGATTGGGCAAAAGCGGTTGTAAATGCTTATCAATCGGAAGAATTTGAAAAATATATGGAAGAAAATAATAAAGATAATTTTTGGTATATACCAAAAAAGTAGAATAATAAAAGTAATAATAGAAAAGATACAATTTAGCATTTAGGAGGAAGAAAAATGGATTACAAATTAGAAACACGATGTATTCATAATCAAGAAAACAAAAATCAGCCTTTTGGAGCGGTGTCTGTACCAATTTACCAGACAGCAATCTTCTCTCATCCAGGAATTGGAGAAAGCAGTGGATATGATTATTCTAGGGAAAGCAATCCGACAAGAGCGAGTCTAGAAAATATTATAAGTGAATTAGAAGGGGCACAAGATACAGTTGCCTGCTCTAGTGGAATGGCAGCAATCTCCATTTGTCTTTCCTTATTCAAAACGGGAGATCATATCATTTGTTCCGAAGATTTATATGGTGGTTCGGTTCGGATGTTTAGGCAGTATGAAGAGAGAGGGTTGAGATTTTCTTATACAAATACTTCAGAATTAGAAAATATAAAGAAGCTGATTACACCAGAAACAAAAGCCTTTTATATTGAAACACCAAGTAATCCAACAATGCAAATTACAGATTTATTAGCATTAAAGCAGTTAGCCAATGAGCATGATATTTTAATCATTGTAGATAATACGTTTCTTTCTCCTTATTTTCAGACGCCAATTCAATTAGGGGCGGATTTGGTTATTCATAGTGGAACAAAATTTTTAAATGGGCATAATGATGTGATTGCTGGATTTTTATGCTCCAAAGACCAAAACCTTGCTGAAAAAATACGATTCCTTTATAAAACAGTAGGCAGTTGTCTATCTCCTTTTGATAGTTATTTAATGATTCGTGGAATTAAAACATTAGCCATTCGACAAGAAAGACAGCAAGAAAATGCGATACAGATAGCAAAATGGTTACAGAGTAGAAAAGAGATAGTGAAAGTATATTATCCGGGCTTGAAAGAACATCCAGGATATGAAGTGAATCAACGGCAAGCAAGGGGAAGTGGAAGTATGATTTCCTTTCAAGTGGACTCCAAGGAAACAGCAGAAAAGATTCTAAAAAAAGTAGGATTAATTACTTATGCAGAAAGTTTAGGTGGAGTGGAAACCCTTATTACGTATCCTATGATTCAGACACATGGAGATGTGCCAAAAGAAATGAGAGAACGTCTTGGAATTAACGAGCGATTCCTTAGGATGTCAATAGGAATTGAGAATATAGAAGATTTGATCGAAGATTTAGAGCAGGCATTAGAATAAAGGGAAATCACATAAAGAATTTTGGAAAATAAAAAATTGAAATGTTCACAATATAGAATATATGATTGTTTCTATTAGAACTTGTACAACTGAGTTCTAATAGAATATTCTAAAGAACAAAGTGTGCATCACTTGCACGTAGTGCTTTTTATGTGATAGGATAACCCCCTTTGCGAGGAGTTTCCTATCACATAAAAAACTTGAATCTCAAATGGTTTCCTTTTTTGATATTCAAAAGTCTGTAATGAAAATGTAGATTAGAAATGCTATGGAATGGACACTTAAAATTACGATATATTTTGGAATATGAAAATATAAGTTAAAAATATGAAAATTAGGTGTTGACATATTTGGAGTAGGGTGTTATAGTAATACAAGTCGTTTAGAAAAATGTTTTAAAAGATAGAATAATTACAAAAATTCAAATAAAAATAAAAATTTTGAAAAAATAAAAATGTTCTTGACTTCATAAAAAAAATATGATAAGATAAAAAAACATCGCGAAAATCGACAAAATATGTCGAGTTTGTTTGGAAAATAAAAACAAAAAGTTCTTGACAAACAAAACGAAATGAGATATAATGAACAAGCTGTTTCGAAAGAAACAAAAAACATTGATAATTGAATAATAAAACAACCTTGAAAATTCCAAGAGATATAAAGATTGAGAAATCAATCGCTGGACAGATGTCCAACATTCTTGGTCGTTGAGAAATCAACAACCCAAACACAGTAAACAAGGGATAAATTAGCCAAGCTAAGTTTTGAACTGAAGATCAACGGAAGTTCTATCAATCTTCGATTGAAGAACCGTTTTTTTACTAAGACTCGACAGAGTCTCGTCAAGTAAAAAATATGAACATGAGAGTTTGATCCTGGCTCAGGATGAACGCTGGCGGCGTGCTTAACACATGCAAG
>UQVN01000203.1 GCA_900544525.1 uncultured Eubacteriales bacterium | reverse complement strand
CTTAGAGGTTCAACATTAGAAGATATCATTAATTTTACAAATGATATTTATTATGAGAAGAAACTGGCATTGGTGCAAAAGATTCCAACACCAATTAAGCCAATTAAAATTGATAAAGAAAAACGTCATATTACCCTTGCTTATTTTGAACAAAAAAGTACGGTAGATTATATTGGAGTAGTACAAGGATTTCCCATTTGTTTTGACGCAAAAGAGTGTGCAACGGATACCTTCCCACTTCAAAATATTCATGAACACCAAGTGAAATTTATGCAGTCCTATGAGGAACAAGGAGGAATTAGTTTTATGATCGTTTATTTCACTGGAAGAAATGAATTTTACTATTTGCGTTTTGTAGAGCTTATGAAGTATTGGAAGCGAATTGAAGAAAAACAACCAAAAAATTTTAAATATCAAGAGCTGGATTCCCGTTTTTTTATTCCATCAAAACACGGGGTACATCTTCATTATTTGGAGACTCTCAACCGAGATTTAGCATTAAGAGAGGAAAAATAAAGTTTCTTTTCTTTATTGTTTTTCAGAAGGAATGTGCTACAATTAGATCAAAGAGGACAAGGGAATAGAAACGATATAGACAAAGAGTGTTATACAAAATCAATGGTATTAGTTGTATTGGAGGTTATACATATGAATCTAGCGCTAGAAGTTGTTTCTACTGAGGAACAAAGAGAAGAATTTTGGAAAGAAAAAAATCGATATTTAATTAAAGATGTCTTTCCAAATGGAGATATGGGAGTAGAATTAACGAGAGAAGAACAATCTTGGTTTTTTTCAAAAGAATATCGGGAAGCATTAGATGCCCTTTGTGAAAGAAAAGTGGATCAAGGGAAGGCTTGTTTTTTTGTAAAAGAGGGAAAACCAATTGGCTTTGTCTTTTATTGTATTTATCAATCTGAAGATGGAAAATGTTTTATTTTGGATTATTGCATTTATCCAGAATTTCGCAATCAAGGCCTTGGAAGACAATGTTTTCATCTGTTAGAAGAGAATACAAAAAAAGAAGGAGCATCGTATTATGAACTAAATACAAATAGCCGAAAGGCGAAACATTTTTGGGAAACATTAGGATTCCACTATAATGGATTTGATGCAAAAAAAACGATTTTATTATTAAAAAAACCAGAAGAAACGGTACCAATTTGTTATGAATTGCTAAAAAAAGAGGATATTTGGCAAATATTAAATTTAGAAAATGGGTATCGTTATGAAATGGATGAAGATTTTTTATCGGATTTTGTACAAGAGGAGTTAAAAAAAGCCATAGAAGGAGAGAAGATCTACTTTTTTGTAGCAAAGAGGAAGACGAGAGTTGTCGGTATGTGTTCCATTAGTACTGTTTATTCTACGGCACAAACAGGGTATATGGGAGTTTTTGAGGATATGTATGTAGAGCCTGTTTTTCGGGGACTAGGAATTGCAAAAGAGCTTGTAGATTATGCATTTACTTGGTGTAAAGAAAATCATGTAAAAGCGGTTTGTGTGGGAAGTTCTGAAAATGATAAAAGTATTTATGGAAAACTTGGGTTTACCGTATCCTTTGGAAGAATGTTAGCATGGATCAATCGAGAAGAATAAAGAAAAAAATTTAGAGAAAAAAGAGGAAAGGACAGAGAAAAAATGCGACTAAAACGGGCAAAAAAAGAACAATTAGCACAGGTGAAACAGCTTTATAAAACTGCATTTCCGAAAGAAGAAAGAAGACCATTCTTTTTATTACAGTTGGAAATGAAAAAACGGGTGATGGAGATTTTATCCGTAGAAGAAAATGGGTTTGCTGGACTATTGATTTCCTCTTTTTATAAAGATTTAGTATTAATTGAATTTTTAGCAATTGACGACAGAAGGCGTGGAGAAGGGCTAGGGAGTAAAGTGCTAGCCTTAGCAAAAAAACGTTATAAAGGGAGAAGAGTTTTATTAGAAATTGAAATTCCAGATGAGGATGCAGATGCGACGGATCATAAAGTAAGAAGAAAAGAATTTTATGCAAGGAATGGATTTTTGCCATCTGGAGTGGAAGTTATGTTTCATGGAGTGCCTATGATGCTTTTAACGATGAATGGAGAAGAGATTACATTTGCAGAATATAAGAAATTATATCAGACTACAAGTGGATACTTCCTGACTCGCTTATTGAAAATTTCAGAATATTAACAACAGAACGATAGGATAAAAGCCGTTATCGGATGGAAAAAGAGAGATTTGGTCTCAATTTTTCTACGATAACGGCTTTTGGTTTACCCGGAGACAAAGAGGCATAGGGGAGCATTTATGCTCATATATGGCGACTGTCCTAGAACGTGAGAGTTCACAAAGCGTACTTCTTATGTTACGCAAGTGATCGCTTAATATCGGGGATAGAGAGTAGTATTTGTGCGAAAAGAAAGGCTAATAACATACCGCTAACCCCTTGAATACAGTTTCCTGTGATAGCTAATACAGCGGTTTTCATTCCGTATAAAATTGTCTCGTATAAAGCGTATCCAAGCACAACCAGTACGAGATCAACCACACCACATAAAAGAATTGCAATCTGTTTGGAGTGAGATTTTGCAATCATTTTATGGAAAAGAATACTGCCTAAAAAGGCGATGATTCCTTTAATAAAAAAGGTGGCAGGTACGTAAATGATGTATCCACCGAAGAGATCTGCTAAACAAGAACCGATCCCTGCTGCTAAGAAAGCAGAAGCAGGAGATAGAAAAATTCCAGCTAAAATAACAAGAGCATCTCCAAGGTGAATATAGCCATTGGTTGCTACAATCGGAATTCGAATGGTAAAAGTAGCAACACAGATAAGTGCTGCAAAAAGAGCTGATAAAACAAGTTTTTTTGTCTGGTTCATAAGATACCCCTCTTTCTCTTTCTGTTTTCTTTATGGTCTATTATAAAAAAAATATGGCATGATAGAAATAGCCAGTTTTTATAAAAATAATAGCGCCAGATTATAAAAAAAGAAAAGTGAAGATTTCTATGCTTGACAAATGGAGAAGAGTTTCTTATAATAAACTCAATTTATTAAATCATCAAATTAGCAAATCATCAAATTAGCAAATTAAAGTATAGAGGTGTTAAGAGAGAGGTGACCTATGGTGAACAAAAGCTTACTCCACACGCCAGACGGCGTTCGGGATATTTATGGAAGTGAATGTTATAAGAAAATAGAGTTACAAAAACGGATTGGTACGGTGTTTTTGCAATACGGATATCAGAGGATACAAACGCCGACATTTGAATTTTTTGATATTTTTAGTCAAGAGAGGGGAACGGTTCCTTCAAAAGAGATGTATAAATTTTTTGATCGGGAAAATCATACCCTCGTATTGCGGCCAGATATTACTCCCTCTATTGCCCGATGTGTGGCAAAATATTATGCAAAGGAAGAAAAGCCAATTCGCCTTTGCTATGAAGGAAACACTTTTTTAAATCAGGGGAACTATCAAGGAAAATTAAGAGAAGTGACTCAAGCAGGAGCCGAATTAATCCAAGAGGATAGTTATTATGGAGATGCAGAAGTAATTGCTATGACAATCGATGCTTGTCTTGCGGCAGGACTATTGGAGTTTCAGGTGGAAATTGGTCATGTGGACTTTTTTAAAGGGCTAATGGAGCAGTGCCATTTATTAAAAGAAGAAGAGGAAAAAATTCGATTGTTTATTGAAAATAAAAATTTTCTTAGTTTAGAAACCTATTTGCAATCCCTTTCCATTCCAAAAGAAATAAAAGAGGTTTTATTACAGTTTGAAACGCTATATGGTGGAGTAGAGGTGTTAGAAAAAGCATTAGGATTTGCAAAAGAAGAACGTTCCATAAAAGCAATTAGGCGCTTAATGAAAGTCAATGAATTATTGCGAGTTTATGGGGTGGATCACTATGTGAGCTATGATCTGGGTATGCTCAATTTATATAATTACTATACGGGAATTACTTTTCAAGGTTATACATATGGCACAGGAGAACCTATCGTAAAGGGTGGCCGTTATAACGAGTTGTTAAAACAATTTGGGAAAGATGCTCCTTCCGTTGGTTTTGCATTTCGAATTGATGAGCTTTTAGCGGCGTTAGAACGGCAAAATTTAAAAATTCCAGTAATTCCAGACGTTACCCTTCTTCTCTATGGAGAAAGTGAAGTGGCATCAGCCATCCGTTTAGGAAAAGAGTTGAGAGGAAAAGGGCAAAAAGTCGAACTGCTTTGTGTGAAAAAAAGAGAAGAACTACAATCCTATATTGCCTATGGAAAACAGCAAAATAAGGAGAAAATATTGTGGATTGAAAAAAATGGAGAAATTAAAGTTTGTTAAAACAAGAGGTGGTGATTTTATGAAGTATTTAACATTTGCCCTTGCGAAAGGAAGGTTAGCCAAGCAGACAATCGCTCTTTTAAAACAGATTGGAATTACTTGTGAAGAAATTAATGATCCAAATACGAGAAAGTTAGTGTTTGTGAATGAAGAGCAAAGGGTGAAGTTTTTTTTGGCAAAGGCAAGTGATGTTCCAACGTATGTAGAATATGGCGTTGCGGATATTGGTGTTGTTGGAAAAGATACTTTGTTAGAAGAAGGACGAAAGCTATATGAAGTGTTGGATCTTGGATTTGGTGCTTGTAATATGTGTGTTTGTGGTCCAAAGGAAGCAAAAGAAAAATTACAACATGGCGAGTTAATTCGGGTTGCCACAAAATATCCTAACATTGCAAAAGAATACTTTTATAATGACAAAAATCAAACGGTAGAGATTATTAAATTAAATGGATCGGTAGAATTAGGGCCAGTTGTGGGGCTTTCTGAAGTCATTGTAGATATTGTAGAAACGGGATCGACCCTAAGAGAGAATGGCTTACAAGTGTTAGAAAAAATTTGTCCCCTTTCTGCTCGTATGGTAGTGAATCAAGTGAGTTTAAAGATGCAACAAGAGAGGATACGGGACTTAATCCATAAATTGCAAGAAGTACAAAATAAAAAGGATGAGAGAAATAAAAGTTCATGTTAGGAGGAAGAGGTATGAAGATTGTTCGATTAGAAGAAGAGAGTAAAAAAGATATTTTAAATCAGTTATTAAAGAGAAGTCCCAATCACTATGGCAGCTATATGGAGCAGGTACAAAAAATTGTAGATGAAGTAAAGGAAAAAGGCGATGAGGCATTATTTTTTTATACCAAAAAATTTGATGGATTTTCCTTAAATGAAGAAACGATAAAGGTGACAGAAGACGAAATAAAAAAGGCCTATGAAGAAATCGATCCGTCTTTGTTGGATATTATGCAAAAGGCATTAAAAAATATTCGAGAGTATCATCAAAAACAGATGCAGTATAGCTGGTTTGACAGCAAGCCAAATGGAACAATGCTTGGACAAAAAGTAACGCCACTAGAGACAGTTGGTGTGTATGTTCCAGGAGGAAAAGCTTCCTATCCATCCTCCGTTCTTATGAATATTGTGCCAGCGCAAGTAGCAGGGGTAAAAAATATTGTTATGGTAACCCCTTGTAATAAAGAGGGAAAAATTAGTCCAGTGACGTTAGGGGCGGCAAAAGAAGCTGGTGTGACACAAGTTTTTAAAGTGGGTGGAGCACAAGCCATTGCAGGGCTTGCTTATGGTACAAAAAGTCTTCCAAAGGTAGATAAAATCGTCGGTCCAGGTAATATTTATGTAGCTCTTGCAAAAAAAGCGGTATATGGAACGGTCAGTATTGACTCCATTGCTGGACCAAGTGAAATTTTAGTGTTGGCAGATGAAAGCGCAAATCCTAGATTTGTAGCAGCAGACTTGTTATCCCAAGCAGAACACGATGAATTAGCAAGTGCCATTTTAGTAACAACAAGTGAAACATTAGCAAATAAAGTGGCAAAGGAAATCGAAGGATTTTTAGAGCAACTGCCAAGAAAAGAAATTTTAGAGAAATCATTAGAGCAATTTGGATATCTTTTAATTGCAAAAACGTTAGACGAAGCCATTGATACGGCCAATGCCATCGCATCCGAGCATTTAGAAATTGTAACAAAAAATCCGTTTGAAGTGATGATGAAGATTCAAAATGCAGGGGCGATTTTTATTGGAGAATATAGTTCAGAACCTCTTGGAGATTATTTTGCAGGACCAAATCATGTGCTACCTACCAATGGAACAGCAAAATTCTTCTCTCCCCTATCTGTAGATGATTTTATTAAAA
>UQVN01000202.1 GCA_900544525.1 uncultured Eubacteriales bacterium | reverse complement strand
ACACCAGTTGTAGCTTTATTCATCGAATTTCATATTCATATTAAAAATTGTTTTCTTATAATAGAAAATAAAAATACAAAACATCCTTATTTTTCTTATAATAGGTATATACCTATGTAAATCAAAAGTGGCGATGCTATTATAACACCGCCACTTTTGGCTTATACTAATATACAAATATCATTTATTTCTTACTTTCTCTATACTAACAATAAAGATATCAAAACAGTGACTAAACCTGATGTTCCAATGGCAACACTGCTCATTGCTCCTTCAATTTCTCCTATTTCAATGGCCTTAGTTGTTCCCATAGCATGGCTACAAGTACCAATAGCAACGCCTGCTGCTACAGGATTTTTCACACGAAAAATTCGAATTAAAACAGGAGCTATAATCGCTCCAACAATCCCAGTGATTACAACGGCTGCTACCGTAATGGAACTAATTCCACCAATGCTTTCAGAAACTTTCATCGCAATCGGCGTTGTAACAGATTTTGGTATTAAAGACGCTGACATCTTTTCATCTAAATGAAAAAGACGACATAACACATAAACACTTCCCATGGAAGTTATCGAACCTGCAAGACATCCTATCACAATTGGTAAAAAATATTCTTTTAAAATCTGTCTTTGACGATAAATAGAAAGGGCTAAAATCGCTGTAGCAGGTGATAATAACATATTAACGAGACTTCCACCAACTTGAAATTGATCCACACTGATTCCCGTTACCATCAAAAAACCAATGATAATAATCATTGCCAATAATAATGGATTCGCAACTGGGGTCTTTACTTTTTGGCTAATAGAAACTCCAATTCGAAACGCTAATACACATAAAATAAATCCAAAAAATTGATGCTCTATTAATACTTTCATTTACAAGAATCCTCCTTTTCTCTCTTCTTTTGCTGTAACTTCATAACAAAACTGACGGTAAAAGCGGTTACCATAAATGTTAAAATTAAGGTTACTATGCAAATCAATATAAAAGGAATGATACTGGATTTTAATAAATCAAAATAATTCATTACCGATACTCCAGCTGGAATAAAGAAAAATGCCATATTTTTTAATAAAAAATCTCCAACTACTTGTATTTGTTCTTCTTTAATCCATTTCAACCCAAGAAATAAAAATAATAGAATCATGGCTACTACACTTCCTGGAAATGGAATCGGTAGGAGTGAAGAAATCCAATCTCCTGCCATACAGATGCTTCCTATTATCACTAATTGTGTCAATATCTCCATTGTCTTTTCCTCTCTGTCTCTTTCGACTTATGTCTTTCATGTAAACACGAAAAAGCAAAGAAAAATCCGAAAGCATGACGCTATCGGATCTTTCACTCTATACAAAAGTTGCTGTCTTCTTATGATCCACAACTTTTTTATTAACATGCTTGTTCTAGTATCTCTAAGCCATCAACATTCATTTCCCCATCTAGGTGATTGCATCTCTCTTTTAAAATAAAGGCTGCCATAGAAGCTGCTGATAACGCTTCCATTCCTGCACTTGTTCTTTTTATACTTGTATGAATGTCACATCTTACTTCTACTTTATCTTTCGCATGTTCACAAAAAGCAAATTCAAATGCTTCCACTGGAAGTGGTAAACACATAGGAATTGCTTCCTGCGTTTTTCTTGCCGCCATATATCCGCCATCTTCTGCAAAAAAGCGAGCTTCTTTTAGTTCTCTATCCTGTCCATGTAATAAGTCATTTAAAGTTTCTGGTTTCATTGTAATAATGGCTCTTGCAGATGCTTTATAGCCATTGTTCATTTCATTTCTATTTTTCATAACAAAACGTCCTTTCTTTTCTATCTCTTGCAAGAAAAACCATAAAATTCGCAAGAAATACAGATATTGCTCATATTTTGTCATCCCTGAAACTGCAACTATATTACCACTGATTTTTATAATTGTAAACAACAATTTTTACCATATTTTTACTTATTTTTCTTGTTTTTTTTGATCATTTGACCGATTACCGTTCATTCTTTATAATAGATCGATTTTTTCTTCTTTCTTTTTCATAAAAATGCTTGGTACTGGCAACCATTTTATTCATAATCTATAAAGAAAAAATGCTTTTTTCTTTTACTTATTATAAGCTATAAAAATCCTTGACACTAACAAGCATCTATTTTCTTCCTATTATAAATTGATCCATACAAAAACAAATAGTACTGAAAAACTATCAAAGCTAGTTATTCTATTAATGGCAACATCCAATATAAATGTGAATATTTTCCTTCGCTCGATACTTATATAGAAAAAGAAGGAGACGTTACAGCCTCCTTCTTATTATTTACACGTAAACAATCCGTTATACAAAAACATGTATGTTCGTATATAACAACTGCCTACAACAGTGAGAAACACGTAAAATGTGTTTCTCACTATTTATAGGAAACTAGAAGCCTTAACCCCTTCATTTCCTAGAGCTAGGAAAGTGAGAAACTCGCAAAGCGTGTTTCTCATTGTTTCCACTTCGAAACGATGAATTATTTCGCCATTTCTACTAATTTTTCGTATTTCTTCTTAGCATCTTCTGCTGCTTTATTGAAGAGTTCTTCTGCTCTTTCTGGATTTGTACGAGCAAGTCTGTTGTAACGAACTTCGCTCATAATGAAATCTTTATAATCTGCAGATGGTGCTTTGCTATCTAAGATGAATGGATTCTTTCCTTCTTCAGCTAATTCAGGATTGAATCTGAATAAGTGCCAGTATCCTGCTTCAACTGCACGTTTTTCTTCTGCCTGAGCATTTTTCATACCACCTTTGATACCGTGGTTGATACATGGAGCGTAAGCAATGATTAAAGATGGACCATTGTATGCTTCTGCTTCTCTGATAGCTTTTAAGCACTGGTTCATATCAGCACCTTGAGAAATCTGTGCTACATAGATGTATCCGTAGCTCATTGCGATTGCAGCAAGGTCTTTTTTCTTAACATCTTTACCACCAGCAGCGAACTGAGCGATAGAACCTGTTGGAGTAGCTTTAGAAGCCTGTCCACCTGTGTTAGAGTAAACTTCTGTATCGAATACTAAAATATTAACATCTTTTCCAGCTGCTAATACGTGGTCAACACCACCGAATCCGATATCGTAAGCCCATCCGTCTCCACCGAAGATCCATTGAGATTTCTTAGCAGCGAAGTCTTTGTTTGCTAAGATTTCAGCTCTTTCAGCGCAATCACAATCTTTTGCTTCTAATGCAGCAACTAAGTCTCTAGCTGGCTGAGCATTGTCTGTGCTTGAATCTTTTGTAGCTAAGAATGCTTCTGCTTTTGCTTTTAAGTCAGCGTCATCTGTTGTAGCTACGATTGTTTCAGCAGCTGCAATAACACGTCCTCTTAAAGCATCCTGAGCTAATCTCATACCATAACCAAATTCAGCATTGTCTTCGAATAAAGAGTTAGCCCAAGCTGGTCCTCTTCCTTCTTTGTTTACTGTATATGGTGATGCAGGTGAAGATCCACCCCAGATAGAAGAACATCCTGTTGCATTAGCGATATACATTCTATCACCGAATAACTGAGTTACTAATTTTGCGTATGGTGTTTCACCACATCCACCACAAGCTCCTGAGAACTCAAGTAATGGTTGTTTAAACTGACTTCCTTTTACAGTTGATTCTTTGAATTTATCTGTAACAGCTGTTGGAACGTCTAATTTTACACCATAGTCAAACATATCCTGTTTGTCATAGTTGTCGCCGATTGGGCTCATTGTTAACGCTTTATTTCCTTTCTTACCTGGACAAACGTTAGCACAAGAACCACATCCTGTACAGTCAAGAACAGATACAGACATAGCGAATTTCACTCCTGGAACACCTGTCATATCAAGTGTTGGATATTCTGGAGCATTCTTCATAGCTTCTTCGTCTAATGCTACTGGACGAATTGTAGCGTGTGGACACACATAAGAACAGAAGTTACATTGGATACAGTTATCTGGATTCCATACTGGAACGTCGATAGCTACACCACGTTTTTCGTAAGCAGCTGAACCTAATGGAAGTGTACCATCTGCATAATCAACGAATGCAGATACAGGAAGATCATTACCTGTCTGAGAGTTGATTGCATTCTGAATAGAGTTTACATAGCTTACTACGTCTTCTCTATCACCTGTTACTGGTTTTAATAAGCTTTCTGCTTCGCAGTTTGCCCATTCAGCTGGAACTGGTACTTCAACAACGTTGTTTGCACCTGCTTCGATTGCTTCATGGTTCATCTTAACGATATCATCACCTTTTTTAGAGTAAGAAGCTGTTGCAGCATCTTTCATGTACTGAATTGCATCTTCTGCTGGGATGATATTTGCTAATTTGAAGAATGCAGACTGAAGAACTGTGTTGATACGTCCACCAAGTCCGATTTCTTTACCGATCTTGAAACCATCAATGATATAGAACTTGATGTTGTGATCAGCCATGTATTTTTTCACTTGTCCTGGTAAATGTTCACCAACTTCTTCTGGTGTCCATGTGCAGTTAAGTAAGAATGTACCACCATCTTTTAAGTCTTGAACCATGTTATATTTTGTAATATAAGCTGGCATATGACATGCAACAAAGTTGGCTTTATTAATTAAGTATGTTGCTTTGATAGGATCTTTACCAAAACGTAAGTGAGAAATTGTTACACCACCAGATTTTTTAGAGTCATAATCAAAGTAAGCCTGAGCATACATATCTGTATGATCACCAATGATTTTGATGGAGTTTTTGTTAGCACCTACAGTACCATCAGCTCCAAGTCCCCAGAATTTACAGCTGATTGTGCTTTCTGGAGTTGTGTTAGGGCTTTCGCCTCTTTCTAATGATAAGTGTGTAACGTCATCTACGATACCAAGTGTGAATTTGTCTTTTGTTGAGTTGTTGTATACAGCAATGATATCAGCTGGGATTGTGTCTTTTGAACCTAATCCGTAACGTCCAGAAAGGATTGTAGCTTTTTCAAACTGTGTTCCTCTAAGAGCAGCAACAACATCTAAGTATAATGGTTCACCAAATGCACCTGGTTCTTTTGTTCTATCAAGAACTGTGATTTGTTTTACTGTTTCAGGGATAGCTTCTACTAAGTGTTTTGCACTAAATGGTCTGTAAAGACGAACTTTAACAACACCGACTTTAGCGCCACCAGCTACTAAGTAATCGATTGTTTCGTCGATTGTATCACATACAGAACCCATAGCAATGATTACATGTTCTGCATCTTCTGCACCATAGTAGTTGAATAATTTATAGTTTGTACCGATTTTTTCGTTAACTTTGTCCATGTATTTCTGAGTTAACTCTGGTACTGCATTGTAATAAGGGTTAGAAGCTTCTCTTGCCTGGAAGAATACATCAGGGTTCTGAGCTGTACCACGAATTACTGGGTGTTCTGGATTTAACGCACGTTTACGGAATGCTTCAACAGCTTCCATATCGCACATATCTTTAAGGTCATCATAATCCCAGATTTCAATTTTTTGAATTTCATGAGATGTTCTGAAACCATCGAAGAAATGCATGAATGGAACACGTCCTTCGATTGCTGTTAAGTGAGCAACTGCTCCTAAGTCCATAACTTCCTGTACGTTACTTGCACATAACTGAGCAAAACCTGTCTGACGGCAAGCATAGATGTCAGAGTGATCACCAAAGATAGATAATGCATGGCTTGCTAAAGCACGAGCAGATACATGCACAACACCTGGTAATAATTCACCAGCGATTTTATATAAGTTAGGAATCATTAATAATAATCCCTGAGAAGCTGTATAAGTTGTTGTTAATGCACCAGCTTGTAAAGAACCATGAACTGCACCAGCAGCACCTGCTTCTGACTGCATTTCAGACATTACTACTGGATGTCCGAAGATATTTTTTCTTCCCTGTGTTGCCCACATATCTGTGTAGTCAGCCATTGGAGAAGATGGTGTGATTGGATAGATGGCAGCTACATCAGTAAACGCGTAGGATACGTGAGCGGCAGCAGTATTACCATCCATGGTTTTCATTTTTCTTGCCATTTTAACTTTACCTCCTAAAATAAACGTAAATGGTTTTTCCTTTTGTTGAATACTACCTTTTTTGCAGTATTAACTAATATATATTCTACACCGAAATGCCACGAATTGAAAGTGATATTTCCCTAATTTATAAAGTATACTGTATACATAGAATATATATCAAACTTTTTT
>UQVN01000201.1 GCA_900544525.1 uncultured Eubacteriales bacterium | reverse complement strand
AATAATATTAGATTCAGAAAAATCCATATAGGCAAACCAATTCCCAATGACTGTTATAACAAAAGAAATTATCAATGTCTTTCCAAGATCTTTCCAATCTTTTTTATGATGTTTTACTATCTCTTTTTTCTGTTCCCTCACAAACTTTCTTTTTCCTTTTTTTGACCATGCCTGATTATCTGGAATAATATAAATATCTAAATTCGGAGCATATTGGGCAATCTGCTCCGATAAACTTCCTTTTGTTTGCCCAAATAAAATCTTATGGTTTGTTCTTCCAAGAACAACTTTTGAAACATTACTAAATTTTGCATATTCCGCAATCTGATATGCAATATCTTCTCCAAACACTGTAGCAATTTCTGCTCCTAAATCCTTTGCCAATTTTATATTTTCTTCTAATAATTTTTTCACCTTTACATCCGCTTCTTGAATTGCTGGCGTTTCCACATACAAAGCAGTAAAATGACCGTTAAAAGCATACGAAAGTCTTGATGCTGTACGAATTACCTTTGCACAAGTAGGCGAAGGGGAAATACACGTTAAAATATGTTCTCCCGTTGAATATTCTCTCGTTCCCTTTTGTTTTTGCTCTAACAAAATAAGATGATTTACCCGATCCGCTGTTCTTCTTAGAGTAATTTCACGAAGCGCAATTAACTTTTCTTTTGCAAAAAAATTATTTAATGCCTTTTCCGCCTGACTCTTTTTATAAATTTTCCCCTCTTTCAAGCGAGCAATTAAATCATCTGGCTCAATATCTACCACTTCAACCTGATCCGCATGATCAAATACCGAATCTGGAATTCGTTCTTTTACACGAATTCCTGTAATGTTTCCCACCATATCATTGATACTTTCTAGGTGTTGAATATTCACTGTCGTATATACATTAATACCTGCATCTAAAATTTCCTCAATATCTTGATATCGTTTTTGATGGCGTAACCCTTCTGCATTTGTATGGGCTAACTCGTCTACTAACAATAACTGTGGCTTTCTTTTTAAAGCTTCATCTAAAGAAAATTCTCTTAATTGAATCCCTTTATATTCTACCATAAGAAAGGGTAAGGTTTCTATTCCCTCTAGCATTGCGCTCGTCTCTGGTCGAGCATGAGGTTCAATATAACCTGCTACTACATCCACTCCATTGTCTTTTGCAATATGTGCCGCTTCTAACATGGCATAGGTCTTCCCAACTCCAGCCGCAAAACCGACAAATATTTTTAACTTTCCTCTTTTTTGCTCGCTCTCTTTTTTTTCTTCTCGTTTGATTTTCTCTAATAACTGTTCTGGATCTGGTCTTTCATATTCCACATGATCACTCCCTTTTCTATTGCCTACCGTTGCATACCCAAAGAAAGCTGTTGTAAAATCTTTTGTAACAAGACGTTCTTTTACAACAGCTCTATTTTCACCTTTTACATTAAATGATGCCTATTGCTTTTGCAACTGAAATATTTAATGTTAATACATTCACTTTTTCTTCTCCTAAGACGCCCAATACTTTGCCTTCTGTATTTTCTTTAATCATTTGTTTTAACTCATCTTCACTAAGTCCAGTTGCTTCCGCTATCGCTGGAACTTGAATTTCTGCTGATTTTACACTAATATGTGGATCAAGACCTGAACCAGATGCTGTCAAAAGATCCGCTGGAATCTCTTCTTTTTTCACGGTTGGATTTGCTTTTAAGAATTCATCAATGGAGGCTTCTACTCTCGCTTTTAAATCTGGGTTAGATGCCCCATAGTTGTAGCTTCCTGAGCTAACTCCGCCATACGCTACATTTCCTTCTTCATCAGGAATTAAATCTTCTTCCGTATAAGTATTATAGTTGACAGAAGATACTCTTCCTTTGAAAAATCTTTCATCTGTAAAGTTTTGACCTACTAATTCGGAGCCAACGGCTTCTCCATTGACTTCTACTAAATTTCCATTTGCCTGTTTATGGAAGACAAGTTGACTAATTCCTGTTAAAATCAGAGGGTACACAACAGAACAGAGTATCATTAATGTAACTGTTAAAATCACAGCACTTTTTAATATTTTTCCAAATGATTTCATAACTATCTCATTTTCCTTTCATACTTTCCTTTGGAACTATAGTCCAAGAGATACTAATAATGGAGTAATAATCATATCGATAAGTTTAATCCCTACAAATGGGACGATTACCCCACCGAGTCCATAGATTCCCATATTTTTTAGCAACATTTTTTCGGAACGCATTGGTTTATATTTTACACCTCTCATCGCAATTGGAATTAAACTTGGAATAATAATTGCGTTAAAGATTAATGCGGAAAGAATCGCACTATATGGTGTAGATAGGTTCATAATGTTTAATAAGTCCATCTGTGGAATTACAAGAGTGAACATGGCTGGAATAATGGCAAAGTATTTTGCGATATCGTTGGCAATACTAAATGTTGTAAGGGAACCTCTTGTAATTAAAAGCTGTTTTCCGATTTCAACTACCTCTAAGATCTTTGTTGGATCAGAATCTAAATCTACCATGTTAGCCGCTTCTTTTGCAGCCGTTGTGCCACTGTTCATAGCGATTCCGACATCTGCTTGTGCAAGCGCTGGAGCATCGTTTGTTCCATCCCCTGTCATGGCAACGATCTTTCCTTCTAACTGTTCTTTTTTAATTGCATCAATTTTATCTTCTGGTTTACATTCTGCGATAAATCCGTCGACCCCTGCTTCTTTTGCAATCGTTGCTGCTGTCAATGGGTTATCACCAGTGCACATAATGGTTTTAATTCCGATTTCACGCAGTCTTTGGAAACGTTCTACTAATCCTGGTTTTACCGTATCTTTTAAATAAATAACGCCGTAAATCGTATTTCCAGCACAAACAACTAATGGTGTTCCACCTAATTGTGAAATATCGGTTACGATAGCATCTAAGTCTTTTGGAATCTGACCACCAAGTTGTTTCACATGTCTTTTAATGGCTTCTGCTGCACCTTTTCTTACCATAGAACCATTTGGAAGGTTTACACCACTCATCTTTGTCTGAGCAGTGAATTCAACGAATTCCATCTGTTCAATGGTACTTTCATCGATGCGTGTTCCCATCGATTTTCCAAGTTCTACAATTGACTTTCCTTCTGGTGTTGCATCACTTAAAGAAGTCATCATACTGTAGTCGATTAAATCTCCTCTTGTAACTCCTGCTACTGGACGAAAGTCTGCTGCAAGACGGTTACCAAAAGTAATCGTACCTGTTTTATCAAGAATCATGGTATCAACGTCACCACAAGCCTCTACTGCTTTACCAGACATAGCAATAACATTAAATCTTGTAACACGATCCATACCAGCAATGCCGATAGCAGATAAAAGTCCACCGATCGTTGTAGGAATCAAACATACCATAAGAGCAACTAATGTTGCGATTGGAATATGAACACCTGCATATTTTGCAAACGGATAAAGGGTTACAATAACGATTAAGAAAATAATAGTTAAACTCACTAATAATGTGTTAAGTGCAATCTCATTCGGTGTTTTTTGTCTTGATGCACCTTCCACTAAAGAAATCATTTTATCAAGGAATGATTGTCCTGGGTCCGATGTAATTTTAATTTTTAACCAATCACTGACAACCGTTGTTCCACCTGTTACAGAAGAGAAATCTCCCCCCGCTTCTCTTGTTACCGCAGCGGATTCCCCTGTAATGGCTGATTCATCAACAGAAGCGATTCCTTCAATAACCTCACCATCGTTCGGAATGACTTCATTTGTTCTTACTATTACAATGTCTCCCTTTTTCAGTTCAGAAGCATTGATTTCTTTCTCTGTTCCATCTGCTAATAAAAGATGTGCTCTTGTATCTTTTTTTGTTTTCTTTAAAGATTCTGCCTGAGCTTTTCCTCGTCCTTCTGCTACGGATTCTGCAAAGTTTGCAAATACTATTGTAATGAATAAGATAATGCTTACAATTGCATTATAAATTCTTAAGTCAGAAGAATCACCAAAGATGGTTGGTAAAAATGTAAGTACTAGCGTAATTAAGAATCCGATCTCTACCACAAACATAACGGGATTCTTTATCATATATCTTGGGTCTAATTTCTGAAAAGCTCCAATAATGGAACTTCTCAGAATATCTTTTGTAATAAATTTTGTTTGATTTTTCTGAGACATTGTCTTATTTCCTTTCTTAAACAAAACTCATATTCCTAAACTAAAACCAAATCGTCAAATGTTCCGCAATTGGTCCTAATGCTAATGCTGGAAGGAATGTAAGTGCTGCGAAAATATATACAATAAATACAAGGATAAATACAAAAATTGTATTGTCGGTTCTTAAAGTACCGATGGATTCATTGACGCGTTTTTTGGCTAATAAACTTCCTGCAATTGCAAGCTGTGCAATAATTGCTAAGTAACGTCCAAAGAACATGGCAAGACCTGTTGTTACATTCCAAAATGTTGTGTTATCTGCAAGACCTTCAAAACCTGAACCATTATTTGCTGCTGATGATGCGTATTCATACAATACTTGCGATAATCCATGGAATCCTGGGTTTGTAATCCCTTCAAGACCAGCTGTTGTTGCTACTGCAAGTGCTGAGAATCCAAGAATTAATAATGGATGAATAATGATGACTAAAGCAACTAGCTTCATTTCACGTCCTTCAATTTTCTTTCCTAAATATTCTGGAGTACGACCAATCATTAAACCACATATAAATACAGTCAAGATTGCGTACATAATCATATTCATAAGTCCGACACCTTTACCACCGAATACACAGTTTAACATCATGTGAAGAAGTGGTACCATACCGCCAAGTGGTGTCAAAGTATCATGCATATTGTTAACAGTACCTGTTGTAAAAGAAGTTGTAACGGTTGTAAATAATGCAGATTGCGCAATACCAAAACGGACTTCTTTTCCTTCCATACTTCCCATATCTTGGTTAAGTCCTGCTTCTGCTAAGACAGGGTTTCCTGCTTTTTCAGATACATAACATACGGTTAACCCAATGACAAAGATAATCGCCATCCCCGCAAAAATAGTTCTTCCTTGATTTCCAAAGAATAATTTTTTTCCTTTTGCTTTTCTTTCGTCTTGTACCATTCTACCAAAAGTAACAACACAGGCTCCTGGAAGGATCATCATGGAAATCAGCTCTGTAATATTAGAAATAATCGTTGGATTTTCAAATGGAGTTGTTGAGTTTGCCCCAAAAAAACCACCACCGTTTGTTCCTAAGTGCTTAATGGATTCCAGAGCTGCTACTGGACCCATTGCTAAATCTTGTAACTTTCCTTCAATCGTATGTACAGTGATGTTAGCATCGAATGTCTGTGGTGTACCTTGGCTTACAAGAATAAGACCAACGAGAATGGATACAGGAATTAAAATTCTTGTCGTAATACGAATCATATCTTCGTAAAAGTTTCCTAAATCTTTTCCCTTACCAGCAAGCCCTCTACAAAATGCCATACAAGCTGCATAACCAGTTGCAGCGGATGTAAACATCATAAATACGATAACGGTAATTTGACTAAAATAAGAAAGTCCTGATTCACCAGAATAATGTTGTAAGTTTGTATTTGTCATGAAACTAATAATGGTATTGAAAGAAAGACTTGATTCCATCTCTTCAATCCCATTTGGATTTAAAAATAAAAGACCTTGCAATCTTAAAATCAAATATCCAACAAACACCATAACCGCATTTGTCATAACAAGATGCATTGCATATTGTTTCCAATTCATTCCTGTACGGTTGATTCTACAAACTTTGTAAATTACATTATCAACTCGATTAAATACAGGATCTGCAAATGTTTTCTGATGGGTAGCAATGTGGTACATATAAGTTCCCATTGGAACAACTACTATCACAAAAATTGCCAGAGTAAGAATAATCTGTAACATTTTTCATTTTCCTCCAAGTCTAAGCCTCTTTTATAATTTTTCTGGATATACAAGTGCATATATCAAATAACAAGCAAGTACTGCAACAATAATGCCTAAAACTATCATAGTTATCCTCCTTATCAAAGCCATCTCTTTCAAATTAGAAAGTATTTTTACCCCTTCTTTCTTTCGACTTGAGATTGACACCAATCAGCAAATATTTTAATGATACAAAAACTTCCTAATAAAACAGCTATCATAATAATATCCATCATATCTCTCTTCCTCCTATCGTATCATGCGTCATAACTATTTTTTTATTGCGTATCTTTACGCAATTTCTGTTACTAGATATACTCTATCAAATTCTTTTTTAAAATAGGATAAAAATACGTTCTCTTACTATTAAAATCATATTAAAACTTACAAAGTGAAATATTTCTCTTTTTCTAAATTTTCTGTTTGACTCGTTGCCTTCGCGTAAATAAAAAAGCTATGAATCTTCTATCTCTTGA
>UQVN01000200.1 GCA_900544525.1 uncultured Eubacteriales bacterium | reverse complement strand
TATTTCATATTTTTATTTATAAAAAATATTTTCTATTGTTTTTTATCTATTTTTATCTTATTTAAAAGAAATTTGACTGTTTATTTCTAACATGCTATAATAAATACAGTTTTTGGTTTGTTTATTTTTATATTTTTGTTTGGACTTCTTTCTGATGATAGGAAACAATAAAACCTTTTTCTTTTCTATTGATTACAGTGGATTGGAATAAAAAAGGCTCAATTGTGACTATAAATAATGAGAAATGTTTTTTATGATTTCTCATCTTTTATCATAGTTCAAAATCTATTTGCTTTTGAGCTATTTCATATCTATTTTGCAATATAAGGAGGTATTTATGGACAACAAAAAATTAACAAATGAAGTTGGGGCACCTGTTGCCGAAAATGAAAACTCTCTATCAGCTGGTCCTAGAGGCCCAGTTATGTTACAAGATGTGTGGCTTTTAGAAAAACTTGCACACTTTGATCGAGAAGTAATTCCAGAACGCCGTATGCACGCAAAAGGGTGGGGAGCTTACGGAACATTTACTGTAACAGACGATATTACTCAATATACAAAAGCAAAAGTTTTCTCTGAAATCGGCAAAAAAACAGATGTATTCGTCCGCTTTTCTACTGTTGCAGGTGAACGAGGTGCTGCCGATGTAGAACGCGATATTCGTGGATTTGCTTGTAAATTCTATACAGAAGAAGGTAACTGGGATCTTGTCGGAAACAACACTCCAACTTTCTTTATTCGTGATGTACATAACTTCCCAGACTTAAATCGAGCTGTAAAACGAGATCCTTATACTGGAATGAGAAATCCTCAAAATACTTGGGATTTTTGGACTCTTCTCCCTGAGACATTCCACCAAAGAACTATCGTTATGAGCGATCGCGGTATTCCTGCTTCTTTCCGTCATATGCATGTTTATGGAGAGCATACCTATAGTTTTTATAATGATAAAAATGAAAGAGTTTGGTGTAAATTCCACTTGCATACACAACAAGGAATTAAATGCTTAACAAATGAAGAAGCACAAAAAATTAATGGAATGGATCGTGAATATCACGGCCGTGACCTCTTTGAAGCTATCCAAAGAAAAGAATATCCAAAATGGACCATGTATGTTCAAATCATGACAGAAGAACAGGCAAAAAATCACTATGAAAATCCATTTGATATTACAAAGATCTGGCGTCATAAAGAATTCCCTCTTATCAAAGTTGGCGTTCTTGAATTAAATCGTTGGCCTGATAACTACTTTGCTGAAGTAGAACAAGCTGCTTTTACACCTGCTCACGTAGTTCCAGGAATCGGATTTAGTCCAGATAAATTCCTTCAGGGTCGTCTTTTTGTATATGGGGACGCACAGCGTTATCGTTTAGGCGTTAACTATAATCAAATCCCTGTCAATCAGGCAAAACACGCAGTTGTAAATGATTATCATCGAGATGGTCAAATGCGTGTGGATGGTAACTATGGAAGCGCTCCTGCTTATTCACCTAATAGCAGTGGCTATTGGTCTGCACAGCCAGATGTTATGGAACCACCTCTTGATCTTTCTGGAGCTATGTATGCCTACGATTATAAAGATGATCCAACCGATGATAATTTCCGTGCAGGTGGCGAACTTTATCGCTTAATGACTGAAGAGAAAAAACAATTACTGATTTCTAACACAGCGGAAGATATTGCACCTGTTACTGAAAATGTCAAATATCGCCATGCCGTTCATTGCTATCTTGCCGATCACGACTATGGAGAACGAATCACAAAAGCATTGAACTTAGATATTGAAAAAGTAAAACAACTTTCAACATTATCAAACGAAGAATTAATTAAGGCAACTTTAAATCCTTAATGTTTTCTTCCCATTTTAAATATTAATTAGTAAGACTTCTTACTTTCTATTTCTTAGGGGCTGTCACAAAATAAATGAATTCTATGAGATACAGATATTTGTGTTTTTATCGTTTCTATATCTTACTCTTAGGAAAAATTTTATATTGTGAGACAGCCTCTTTGTTTTGCATTACAACGCTTTTTAATAGCTCTATAATACAAGAAAGGAATTATTATTTTCGTGTGATCAATCTCTAGTAATAAAAATTCTACTTTTTCCCCTTCTTTTGCTACTTAGCGTATTACCTTAGAAACACACATAAATGATAATATAGGGAATCTATTTATGAAACATTACTCACCAAAACTTATATTTGAAATGATTTTTGATATCACTTATTTACTCTTTGCATTGGTTTCTGGATGCTACTTAGTATCTACTGCCTCTTCTTACTCCTCCCCTCGGTTTCTTTACGGAATAATGACTCTTGTCCTTGGTTTTGGAGACTCCTTTCATCTCATTCCTCGCATTATGCAAGCAATTCGAAATTCTTCCAAAGGGCTTGAGAAAATGCTAGGATACGGAAAGATGATCACTTCTATTACTATGACTTTTTTCTATGGAATTTTATTTCTTATCTGGAAAAAACAATATCCACATCTTACCATTTCCATGCTGTTTTCCGTTGTCCTCCTATTGCTTATTATTATACGGGTTCTCTTATGTCTATGCCCTCAAAATGGATGGGGAAAACCCACAACTGACATCCATTGGTCCATTTATCGAAATATTCCATTTTTCTTAATTGGACTTTTCATTTCCATTCTTTATGGATACTCTGGAATCCAATATAAGGATGCTCTTTTTTATATGCCTGTTGCCATTTTTTTAAGTTTTGGCTTTTATCTTCCAGTTGCTGTATATGTACATAAAAAACCCATACTTGGAATGCTAATGCTTCCAAAAACTCTCTCTTATGTATGGATTATCAGCATGGGATTTCATCTTTCTTAGTTTTTCATCAAAAAAAGAAGGAGAATAATGTGAAATACCAACATCATTCTCCTTCTTTTTTCTTATTCATTCTTTTTCATTATTACTCTCAGAATAGTATGCTACAAAATCATTTTTATACAATTCCCATACTACCCATAATAACGATGATAGCTGTCGCAATTAAAGGAATTACACAACATAAAACTCCAATATCTAAATAAGAATCTTTATGTGTGAGCTTACAAACAGCGAGTAATGTAATAACCGCACCACAGTGTGGTAACGTATCTAACCCTCCAGATGCTACGGTGGCAATACGATGGAACGCCTCTGGACTAATATTCATTGCTTGTGCCACTTCTAAATATTTGCTGGCAAGTGCTTCTAAAGCGATTGTCATACCACCAGATGAGGAACCTGTGGCACCTGCAAGAAGGGTAATCGCTACTGCCTCTGATGCAAGAGGACTTCCTCCCATACCGAGCAACGCTGCTGTCATAGCTGCAAACCCTGGAACCGCTTTTACAACAGATCCAAATCCTACGGCTGCTGCTGTATTTAAAATTGCCATTACAGAGCCTTCTGCGCCGCTATTTAATGCCTCAGGTAACTTTTTCCACTGCTTAATATGAAAAAGAGCTGTTAAAATGATGCCAGAACCAATGGCAAGAATTGGTGCCCATTTTAATAAGTTTAGTGTAAGAACAACTACGATAAGTGGTATCACCCCAAATAACCAATGGGACTCTATTTTCTCACCTTCCACTAATTCTCCTTCTTCTGCATGGAAATGCTCTCCTTTTTCTCTTAGTTTCTTTTCACGATAAGAAAGCCAAATATAGCCTAAAATGAACATTACCAAAGCTGCTGTAATACCAAGAATTGGCGCTGCCATTGTATCTGTTCCAAGATACTGTGTTGCAATCAAGTTATTCAGCTGTGGGGAACCTGGTAACGCTGTCATGGTGAAAGTAAAAGCACCAAGAGCAATAGCACCTGGGATTAAACGTTTTGGAATATCCGCTTCATGAAATAATTCAAGTGCCAATGGATAAATAGCAAATACTACAACAAACAGACTTACACCGCCATATGTAAGCACTGCACAAGCAATCACAACTGCTAAAATAGCCCTTTGACTTCCGATCAATGCCGCTAATTTTCTAGCTACAGCTTTTGCTGCACCAGTAATCTCCATTAATTTTCCAAATACTGCTCCAAATAAGAATGTCGGAAACCAAGACATCACAAAGTCCACAAGACCTTTCATATAGGTCTCTGTATAAGCGCTAAATAAATTTAAACCACCTGTTAAAGCAACAACAATCGCTGCTACTGGTGCAACCCAAATGATGTTATATCCTTTATAAGCAAGAAATACTAACACCGCTAATCCTAAGAAAATTCCTATCATATGAAACCTTCCATTCTCTATTTATTATTTTCTGGGGTCTTCCTACTATATTCTCTATTTTCGGTCTTTTAGTCCCATAACTTCATCTTTAAATATCGCAGAATCCATTTTCTTTAGTTGCTTAGAAATTATTGGTTCAAACTCCATCTGATCTAAAATATCTTTTTGTAAATCAACCCCTGGAGCAATTTCAATTAATTCCATCCCTTTTTCGGTTAACTGAAAAACTGCTCTTTCTGTTATGTAAAGAACCTCTTGGCCAACTTCTTTTGCATACTCTCCACTAAATGTCACTTGTTCTGCTTTTTTGATAAACTTTTTATACTGTCCATCCTTTTTGATAAGAAGTTTTCCATCTTCTACTTCTATTTCTGATTTTCCTGCTGTAAAAGTACCACAAAAAATAACCCTCTTTGTGTTTTGCGTAATATTTACAAAACCTCCACAGCCAACCATTCTGCCATTAAATTTACTAACATTAATGTTTCCCTTCTCATCGGCTTGTGCCAATCCTAAAAATGCAATATCAAGTCCACCACCATCATAAAAATCAAACATATTTGGGTGTCCTATAATCACTTCTACATTGGTTGCACCACCCAAATTCGTTCCAGAACCTGGAACTCCTCCAACAGAACCTGCTTCAATTGTCATAGTCGTCCAATCACTAATCCCTTCTTCTAGTGCAACCGCCGCCACTCCTTCTGGCATCCCAATTCCTAAATTAATTATAGTGTTTCGTTCTAGTTCCATAGCACAACGCTTAGAAATGATTTTCCTTGGACTCATTTTCATTGGCTTGATCTGTTCCACAGGTATCACAGCTTCTCCTGTATACGATGGCTCATATTGGACTCCTGCATTCATCTTATGATCTTCTTGTTCTGCTTTTACAATATAGTCTACTAACATTCCAGGAATCTCAATTTCTCTTACATTTAAACTTCCATGTTTTACAACTTGTTCTGCTTGTGCGATAACAATGCCACCAGAATTTTTCGCTGCTTGCGCAATATGAAGAGTTTCTAAGTAAACGCCCTCTTTTTCCAATGTCATATTACCATACTCATCTACTTTTGTTCCTCGAATTAAAGCCACTTGAATTGGCATAGAACGATAAAAAAGTTGCTCTTTGCCAGCTACTTGAATCACTTCCACTAAATCCTCTTTTGTTTTCTCATTCATTTTCCCACCCTCTAAACGAGGATCTGCAAATGTTTTTAACCCTACATGAGTGACAACCCCTGATTTACCGCCTGCAATGGCACGATATAAATGGGTGATAACTCCTTGTGGGAAATTATAAGCTTCTACTTGATTTTCATTAATCATTCCGCTCAATTTTTTTGCTAAACCAACATGTCCTGCTACAATTCTTCGTACCATTCCTTCTTGTGCAAAATGATCTAACCCAAAATCACTCTTTCCATTATCCCCACAACCAGAAGCAAACAATAATGTAAGATTTTCTGGTTTTTTTTCTTGCTCATAACGTTTTCCAATGGACTTTGCAAGAGCTTCTGGAAATCCAAACCCAAATGCAAATCCATTAAACGCTATCGTATCATTATCTTTTATTAATTGTGCTGCTTGGCTCGCTGTTATTAATTTTTGCATGGATATACCCTCCCATTTTTTACGCTCTAGGCGGAATTACAGTTGCTGTTCCATCAATGACAATTTCACCTTTTGAATTGGTACAAGTAGTTCTAATCTTTGCAATATCAAATTTTTTCTTAGGAATTAATTCCATAATCTCAAGTTCCACATGAATGGTTTCCCCAATTCTAACTGGGTTTTTAAAGGATAATTCCTGTCCAAGATAAGTAGTTCCTGTTCCTGGTAAGTACATAGCAAGTCCCCCTGAAATAATTCCCGCTCCAATCATTCCATGTGCAATTCTACCTCCAAACATTGTCGTTTTTGCAAACTCTTCATCTAAATGAAGTGGATTAAAATCTCCTGTCACTTCAGCAAATTTCTTTACATCTTCATCGCTAATGGTTTTGTCAAATTCATATTTTTGTCCTACATAAAATCTTTTTTCTTCCATTTCATTCCCTCCTAGAAAACAAAATACCATGTGATGCTTTTTCGCTTAATCTGCCAATTGAAACATCCAAAATTGTTTTTAAATTTATTTGAAACTAATCGTTTTTCTTAATTTCATTATATTTACAG
>UQVN01000199.1 GCA_900544525.1 uncultured Eubacteriales bacterium | reverse complement strand
TCTTTTTTTGTGCGTAATATTAATTGAAAGAAAATGAAAAATATTTTCTTATTATTTGCTTTCACAGTTTTTAGATAAAAGTCCTAATGTAATAAGAACTTTATTGTATGAAAAATACAAGGAGGAATGATATGGTAAAAAGGGTTCTTGCATGTACATTAGCTATGTGTTTGGTGTTACAACCAGTGAGTGTATATGCACATAGTACTGGGCAGTCAAAACAGATAATTAGAACAAAAGCAGTAAGAGAGACAAAAAGGCAGGCTGGAACAGGTGCAATTCAAGTTACAGTGAAGGTTTCCACATTGGATATTGAATTGAAAAATTTGGGCTTATTTGTAAAAGTTCAGAATACGAAAGGAGAAGAACAGACAAAAACAATTAGTGAAACAACAACGATTTCAGAAGACGACAGTGGCATTCAAAAGGCAATAATAGTATTCGATAATTTACAACCAGATGATTATACAATAACCATTGATGATAATTTATCAGAAAATAGTGAAAGGCAAATGAGTAGGTTTGAAAGATACACACAAACCATACAAGTAGAAAGTGATGTCTTAAATGCAATTGAGGTTGTAGATACTCATATTAGCAATGCTATGTTGCAAAAATCAACAAACCATATTGGAACAATTGGATATGGGGACTTTAACGATGATGATGTGATTGACGAAAAAGATGAGCAAGCATTGATTAAAGAAGTTCAAAAACAGGTTGAAGCAAACAATAAAGATTTAATTTATGATTTAAATCACGATAAAAAAGTAGATTTGATTGATTTGCAATATTTTGCTTATAGCTATGAAAAAGGGAAAGATGGGAAAACATATGCCAAAAATCTAAATTCTACTGTGGAAAAAACAGTGTTGCTTGATACAAATAATGTGACAGCAGCCGGTGGAGAAAATACAAAAGTCATTGGGGAGAATGGAAAAGAAATTGAAGGTAGTGCACTTGTTAATGCTCTTTTAACACAGGAAACAAAAGTTCAGTTACAACCGAAAAAGGATGAAGTCATTAGTGAAAGTAATCCAGTTGAGTTAAGTATGGAAATTAATTCTAGTGCAAAATCGGAGGCAATTACTATTTCAACTCCAGAAGATAATGCAATCTCTGAAGGAATAATTTTTGTTACAGTAGATGGAGAAGACGATCCGATTGCACTTACAATTGTGAAAGAAACAAAAAATACAAAGCGTGTACAATCGGTAAGAGCAAAAGCAAGTACAGCAGTTGTAAAAGAAGATGGAAGCATTGTTATTAATCTTGGAAAACAAGTAGCAGTAAAAAAAGTAGTCATTAAAGTAACCGCTACGACAAAACCAGATGCTAAGCTCGCAGAGATCTCAAAGGTTGAATTTGTCAACAATATGGAATCAAAAATTCCAGAACCAGAATTAGACATTCCAACAAAGGTGACAGCAAAAGCTGGCCATCAGCAAATAGATCTCACTTGGGAGAAACAGGTGAATGTTACAGGGTATGAAATAGAAATTCAAGAAAAGGGAAAACCTGCAACAGTAGAGCTTCAGTCATCTGCGAATACTTCTTATTCTATTCGTACTTTTAAAAAAGGGAAAAAGGGCAAGTTAGAAAATGGAAAAGTATATCAAATCCGAATTCGTTCTGTGAATGGAGAATGGAGAAGTGCTTATTCGGATGCAATTGAAGTATCTCCACAAGTAGGAAAGAGTCCAGATAAACCAGAAGGTGTCTCCATTCAATCAGGGGTTGGACAGCTTATAGTTTCATGGAAAGATATGGATGATACCGATTATTATACTTTGTATTATCGAGAAGTTGGAGCAGCAAAATATAATAAGGTGGAACAGATTTCTACTAATTCTTATCTTTTAAAGAATTTAAAGAAATTAACTTCTTATGAGATTTATTTAACGGGAACGAATACTGTTGGAACAAGTGGAAATTCACAAGTTTATATAGGAAAAACAATTGATGAAAAACTTCCAGTAACGACAGAATATAAATTGATTAATACATCGAATGGAGAAGGAGAAACATCTGCCCATATTCAAGATGTAACATATATTGGAGGAGTTCATCCAGAAAATAAATTTGCAATTGTAGATAATAAATATTCTACTAGTTGGAAGGTATATGATTGGACGGCCGATGTTAGTTATCCAAATAATAAACCACCAATTATTACTTTAGATAAAAAGTATACAATGAATCATATGATATTGATTCCAGATGCGGACCAATTATATAGTTACTCACAAGCAAAGGTTGCATATATCGATGAAGAAGGACAAGAGGTAGTTGTTCCAGGAGAGTTTTATCAGGCACAAGATAAAGATGGAAAAGTATATTATGAGTTCTGGAGTATAGAACCATTTACTGCAGATAAAGTAAAGATAGGTGTAGATTCTTGGGGAAGACAAATTACTTATAGTGAGATTAAATTTTACGAGTACGATGATATCGAACAAAAAATTGAAGGTTTATTCACAGATGCAACTATGGTTACATTAAAAGATGAAATAACACCAGAGAATATTCAACAATTAAGAGATTATTTGAATACACCAGACGAAGTGAGCAAAGAGTATCATCCAAAGAAAACAATCTTATTAAGAATTTTGGATGAGGCTGATAGAATTTTAAACAATCAAGAGTTAAAGCAAGCATTTGAAGTGAATACAAAACTTACAACAAAAAATGATAGCAACGTAAAATTTGCTCGTTCACTGAATACATGGCAGCCACTTGGTATTGTAGTTCGCGAAGGAGAAGAAATTAGTATTACTGTTGGAAGAAGTGGCAAAAAAATTGGTGATAATAGTGAATTAAAGTTAGTTGTAGCTCAATATAATGCAGAAGTTACTGCTTGGAAAAAAACGCTTATTAGTAATTTAAAAGTTGGAAATAACACAATTAAAATTCCAAATATTGATAATATAGCGAAAGAACAAGGTGGTAACCTTTACATAGAATATACAGGAGCAGATACAACGGCACAGATTTCTGTTCGTGTGTTAGGAGGAGAAGAAGTCCCTGTACTTGATTTAAAAGGAGTTACTAATTCAAAAGAGAGAAAATCTAATATAAAACAGTATGTGGAACAGCTTTCTAGTTATGTAGAGACCATTGAAGAAAGACATAAAGCACAGCATGAGGGAACTTCTGATAGCGATTTCCATTATGAGTATGATCCAAAAAATTGTATTTTACAAGGAACGGATATTGGGACGGAATATGTCATGTTTTCTGTACCAGCAGAGGAAGTATTAAAAGGATTAGATGCACAGATTAAACGAGAATCAAAAACAGTTTCCATACAAACAAGAGCGGATGCTCTTGAGAAAATTTTGAATTCTGCTGATACAATGGTGACTTTATTTTATAATCATAAGGGGCTATCAACCGATGTTGGTATTGGAGATAAAAATCGTGTTCCAACAAACCGATTAAATATTCGTTATATGACGATGTTTGCAGGTGCCTTTATGTATGCAGCTTCAGAACATATTGGAATTGGTTATGGAAGTGTACAAGGATTATTTAATTTAGAAGAGTTTAAGACGACGGAAGATGGACAATATGCTAGTGGAAATCTGTTTGGTTGGGGAATTGCTCATGAGATTGGACATGTTATCAATCAAGGCTCTTATGAAGTTGCAGAAGTAACAAATAATTATTATGCGCAATTAGCACAATCAAAAGATAATAATGAGTCTTATCGTATGAGCTATGAAGATGTGTATAAGGATGTTACATCAGGAACAAAAGGCACAAAAGAAACGAGTCTTACCATGTATTGGCAATTGCATTTGGCATATGACAATAGTTATAATTACACAACATATAATACCCATAAAGAAATGTTTGACAATTTGTTCTATGCAAGAGTGGATACTTATGATAGAAATCCAAGTCAAGCAGATAGCGATGCATTAGAACAAAAAGTGGTTACAGAAGATAAGCAAGTAAAATTAGTATTAAATAGTGATGCTGATAATAATTTTATGAGATTAGCTTGTGCAGCGGCAAAGAAAAACCTATTAGATTTCTTTAAAGCGTGGGGATTAGAACCAAACGAACAGACAAGAGCGTATGCAAATCAATATCCAAAAGAAGAAAGAAAGATTCAGTATATAGATGACGATTCAAAAGCATTTCGTGTTGCAAATAAAGGAAATGAGGAAACAGTGAAAGCTCATACAAAAGAAACTGCTGTGACGGCTGAAATTGAGAATCCAGAAGCAGAGAGTCGTTCAGAAGTAAAGATTACAATATCCAATAATTCAAAAAATTCAGAAGAGATTCTTGGATATGAAATTATTCGAAATGGTGTAGTTGTAGGATTTGTAAATGCAGAAGAAGGAAAAACAGTCTTTATTGATCCTGTTCAGACAATGAATAACCGCGTGTTTAATTATGAAGTTATCGGGTATGATCGCTTGTTAAATACGACCGAGGTAACAACGTTGCAACCGATTAAAATTAAAAATCAAAATACATTTTTGGATAAGACAAATTGGAGTGCGACAACGAATATGAGTTCCGATCAAGACATAGAGGTTGATAAGAATGAATCTCATCCAGACTCTGCACCAGTAAATGGAGAACATACACCATGTCAAACAGAAATGAAATCAGCTCTTGGTTCTATTATTTTCAATCATAATACGACAGAAGAATATCAAGGTACAACAACAGAAGAAAATGCCAATATGGTCATTAACTTTAATGAAAAGATTTCCATTGCTGGTATTCAAGTTCGTTTAAAAGATGGCAGTACAACAACAGATGCAATAAAACAGTTTAAGGTTTATATCAGTGATGATGGTGTTAACTGGGGAGAACCAATTAAGACAGGAACATTTCAATATAAAGATGGTATAGCTTCTACTTATTTTGATAAAGAAGAAGATAGTAAGCTTTATATTTATGATGCAGTTTATTTAAAAATCGAGGCAGTTGGGCAGCAATCAATTTCAATTGCAGAATTTGATGTATTAGCACCAGCAGGCGATAATATCGAACTGGGTACAATTGGAACATTAAAAGAAGATTATTCTTATGCTGAAAATTCTGTTATTAGTGGTGGTGCTTTAATTTTCACAGGAGAATATAAAGGAAATCCAGCTTATAATGTTGTGATGTTAAGAGATCGAAATAATAATATTATAGGTGGAGGACAGATTATTTTTGCTCCAGAACCAGTAGATGGGCAGTTAGGAAATATTGAATCTGGAACATGGATTTTCTTTATCGAAGATCAAGCAGAAATTGAACGATTAAAAGGACAGGAAATTAAAGTAGAATTATATCGAGTTGATAATGCGAATACAAATGAAGGAGAACGGCTTGTAAGTGATACATTCTATACAGAGGTACCAGAAGAGTTACCAGAGATTACATTAGAAAGTGCTCACGATGAAGTTTCTTCTAAGTTCACAAATGAAAAACAAAATGGAATTCAACTTCCAGATAGTGATAATTCAAAAGAGGAAACGATAAAATGAAGATACCATAATACCAAATGGAGAATAAGAAATCGTATGATAAATTCATTTGAAACAGAATAAAGTGAGGAGATTGAATGATAGGGTTAAAAAAATTAGGACTTGCATGTGCGATAATCTTGGTGGGAAGTTTGACTGCTGTTGTTACAGCAAAAGCTGGGGAAACAACGAATACGAATTTAATTCAGTATGAAAATACGAAGTGGAATGAAACAACAATTCAAATTTATCCAACAAAGGAGATGGTAGAAGAAGGAGTAAAAACACTTCGTCTTACTTTTGAAGTAGAGCCTAATACAGTGACTAATGCAAAAATTCAGCTATCTTCCATGAATGATATTAAAGTATTGAAAGCAGAAATCAAGGAAGATAAAACACAAATAGAACTTTATGTTGCATCAACCACCCCTCTATTTCCTAAAATAGGAGAAAAAGTAACGATAGGAACTTTAAATCTTTTTGGTACAAGTGGAAATACAGAAAAGTTTTCATTAAAGCCAAAATCTTTGGACATGGTAACAGCAGAAAATACAGACTTTTTTAAAGAACATTCTGATATGATTGATGTCATTCAAACAGCTCTTACAATAAGTGGAGGTGTTAGCTTGGAGACACAGACAGAAGAGAAAGAACCACAGATACCAGAAACATCAGGAAATGAGTCTTCTAGTGGCACATCTGAATATCGTATGAATATTGCACTGTTAAATATTGAGATGATTCCAGCTCAAATATACACAGGAAAGAATATTGAGCCAGATGTAGCAATTAAACATGGAATTGTAAAGCTAGAAAAAGATAAAGATTATACAGTTACTTATAAAAATAACAAACAGGTTGGAACAGCAACAGTAACGATTCAAGGAATTGGTAATTATAGAAGTTCAGTTACAAAAACATTTCAGATTACAAAAGCATCTCTTTCTAAAATGACTTATAAAAAAATTCCAACACAGCCATATACAAAGAAAGCAGTAAAACCAGATGTCGTAATTAAAAATGGTAAGATAAAATTAAAATTAG
>UQVN01000198.1 GCA_900544525.1 uncultured Eubacteriales bacterium | reverse complement strand
AAATTATGTTAAAATTTGAACAGAAAGTCAAAATCTTGGAAAGGAATGGTTTTAATATGACAAATGAACTTTCTCCTATCATTTTAAGAGCAATCGATTCCACCTATACCTTTATTGTAATTAACCTAGAAGGGACCGTTATCTATCTAAATCATAACTATGCTAAATTACTAGGAATCCCTCGTGAAAAGGCGCTTGGTAAATCCATTACACAGTTACTCCCAAATCTAAAATTAAAAAAAGTTCTCGCTACAGGAAAAGAAGAAAAAGGTATTTTGGTCACTTTTTTTAATAAAACAAAACAAACAGAGTATACTATGGTCTGTAATAATTTTCCTATTTATGAGGAAGAAGAAATCGTTGGCGCTATTAGTACAACAACATTTACGAACTTAGAAGAACTAAATTTAATTAATCAAGAGATTACAAAATTAAAAGAAGTAAATGAAACTTATCGAAATCAACTAAACGAATTAAGAGATAACCGTTATTCTCTTAACAATGTTCTAGGTGACTCTCCTGCCATGCAAGAACTAAAAGAGCTTGTATTAAGAATTGCAAATTCCAATTTATCTATATTAATTACTGGAGAAACAGGGACAGGAAAAGAAGTTTTCGCAAATGCAATCCATCAATTGAGTAGTCGTAGTGAAAATCCATTTGTAAAAATCAATTGTGCTGCAATTCCTAAAGATTTATTAGAATCAGAACTTTTTGGTTATTCAGAAGGCGCTTTTTCTGGCGCAGCAAAAGGTGGAAAAATTGGTAGGTTTGAATTAGCAAATGGAGGTACTATTTTATTAGACGAAATTGGAGAAATGCCTCTTTCTTTACAATCAAAACTTCTTCGTGTTATTCAAGAACGGGAATTAGTTCGTGTAGGCGGTCTAAAAACAATCAAATTAAATGTTCGAATTATTTGTAATACAAATAAAAATTTAGAAGAAATGGTTTCAGAAGGAAAATTTAGAGAAGATCTCTATTATCGCATTAATGTGGTGGAACTTCCTCTTCCTCCACTCCGTGAACATTTAGAAGATATTCCTATCTTATGCCAACATTTTATCGAAACGTCCAATAAAAGTAACGGGCTCAATGTGACAAGTATTCATCCAGAAGTCTATCCATTTTTACAAAGTTATCGTTGGAAAGGAAATATTCGGGAACTAGAACATTGCATGGAACGGGCTTGTGTGATGTGTGGTTCTGGAGAACTTCAAGTGGAACATTTTAAATTTTTAATTCCTAGAATTGAAAAAGATAAAGCACAAAGAAACGAACAAATATTTCTTCCTCATGCTACATTAAAAAGCAAAAAAAATGAATACGAAAAAGAAGAAATTTTAAAAGCTCTAGCCATTACAAAAGGAAATAAATCCGCCGCTGCAAAATACTTAAATATTAGTCGAAGTGTTTTTTATACCAAGTTAAAAGCTTATGATCTTTTATAGTTTTTAATATTCCTTCTCTTCTTTGTATAAAACTTTTATCTCTTTTGTTTTACATAAAGTGTGCATTGTATCTTTTTTATAACACTTAGCTACTTTTCCCAATGCACACTTTGCTTTATAAACCAATTCTTTTATAACACATTTATGAAATGATCTTTGTGAATTTTTCTACATGCCCTTCTTTTTCTGAAATCATAAAAAATTCTGTTTTCGGCTCCATTATTTTTTTTAAACGATAATTTGCATAATCTAAGTCACGAATGGTATTGGCAATCATTAATGCTTTATCTTTTTGTTCCCCCTCCTGAAAAAGCGTAATTTGGTCTAATAATTTTTCTAATTCTGGTTCTTCTCTACAGCGTAAAATCCCACCCTTTTGAATCTTATCATAATTATCAAGATATTGCTGTGATTCTTCTCCTTTCTTTTCTTTATCAGAAAAAAATTCTCCTCGTTGTATTTCATCCGAAAAATAAAAATATAAAACCCTTGTATGGCTCGTTTCTATAAAACAAATAGTCACTTTTAATACTAGAAGTTCATCTTCATTGTTACACCATGTCCCAAAAACCCCAATTACATATTGTTCTTCCTCGATCTCATAAATTCCATAACAAGGCTTTGAAAATCCAATACAAATTTCTTGCCTTTTTTCGTCTTCTTCTACAATCAAAATAATTTCTTTTTCTTCCCCATTTCTTCTTTGAAGTTCAAATTGCGTAATCCCTTTTGAATATGTGCCATGCATCACTTGTAAAAATAATGGGAGAATTCCTCCAATGGCCTGCGCTGTTTTATATTTTTTTCCAAGTACGTCCTCTATTTTTCCTATATTTCCCATAAAATCTTTTGTCTGTTCTTCTTTTTCCTCCTGAATTTTCATAGAGACATTTTCTACTACTTCCGATATCTCCTCTTTTTGCTTTTCCTTCTTTCTTTTATGAAAAATCCTATCAATCGTCTCTTTCCATCGATATTCCTTTCTTTCTTTTAAATTTTCTTCGCTTTTATTTAAACCAACCTCTTTCCTTTCCTCCCAATTAGGTTCTTCATAAAATTGTTCTAAAAACGTCGGCTTATATCTATAAAAACACTTTTGTTTATACTGCTCTAAACATTGTTGATAATACTGACTTCTTTGCTCAAAAAAAGTTTCTTCTTTTTGCTCATTTGATAAAAATACTCGTTTCTCCCCAAAATAATGCATAACAATATCAAATAAATAGCTTTTTGGAAAAAAATTCGGACTACCAGCCATCGTAATCACTATCGATTTTGTATCTGGAAATAAAAAAACATTTTGTCCAAACATTCCATTAAACTGATAACCTCCCTTTGCAGAAGTCATCCAAACATGATAGCCATATCCATATTCACTAATCGATTTTGGCGTTTCAATCTGTTTTTGTACCGACCGTTCCATATAACTTTTTGCTATCAATTGTTCTCCGTTCCACATCCCTTTTTGCAAATAAAGAGCTCCAATTTTTGCTACATCTTCTGTCGTTAAACTAAGTCCCCAACCGCCTTTTTCGATTCCCTTTGGACACTTCTCCCAAAAAATATTTACAATGTCCATTTTTTGAAACAACTTTTCTTCTAAATAATCCACTAATCCTTTTCCTGTTTTTTCTACAACAATGGCTGATAATAAATAAGAATTTAAACTATTATAAAAAAATTTTGTTCCTGGCTCAAATAAAACTCCAGAAGATAAGCATCCTTTTACCCAGTCTTCTTCAAACAAAGAACTTGCCTCATTAAATGAGATTCCAGAACTCATTGTAAGTAAATGTTCCACGGTGACTCTCTTCATTTTCCCTCGAAATACTATCTTTCTCTCACTAAAAATACTTGCAATCTTCTCATCTAATTTAATCTGCCCCTCAGTAAAGAGCAATCCGATCGCAAGATTCGTAATACTTTTACAAAGAGAATGGGAAATATGCCAATCTTCTTTTCGATAAGGAGAAAAAGCCGTTTCTAATATCACTTTTCCATCCACTAAAACCATAATTTCATGAAGGCCAGCTTCTATATTTTCTGCCATATCTTTTAGAAAATATAAAAGTTCTTTAGAAGAAACTCCCACATTTTCTGGATTTGTTCTTTCAAATAATACATTCTTCTCTTTTTTACCCTGCAATTGCTTTTCTTCTCGTCCTTTTAAAACATGAATCTCTTTTTCTTCTCCTTTTAATAATTGCATCAGTAATTCCGCCGTCTTTAACTGTGTCTTCAATTCCATCTCCTTGCCCCTTTCCACTACCTTTTTTTATTAAAAATCTCCTTCTTCCATAGTAATGAATTTATAAAAGAAAATCCAGAACAAAGTGTTTCCTATGAAATAAAAACATATCCACTATTTATTAAAAGCTTCTCCCAAACTTCTATGATACAACCATAAAGAGGTGTGCTTTTAGAAGAATTTCCTCTAGTAAAAAAAAGAGCTGTTACAAAATAAATGATTTCTCCAAGATATTAGTATCAACTTTCTTTACTATTTCTTATCTCATTGAAATTTTATATTTTGTGACAGCATTCTTTTGTCTATGATATTCAATTTTTTAAACTACAAACATATTTAGCATTACATAAGCGGTGCAAAAAGCCTTAAAATTCTTCCTGCTACTCGTTCTTTTAATGCCAATCTCTTACACATTTCCTTTGTAATTAGCATACATTTTTTTAACGTATTTTCATAGTCTTCTTCAATTTTATCGATCTCACTATTTTGATATAGATAAGTGGCATCTTCAAAATGTAAATAAAGGCTTCTGAAATCTAAGTTAATCGTTCCAACAACTGCTTCCTCTCCATCGACAATAAAAGTTTTTGCATGAACAAAACCTGGGGTGTATTCATAAATTTTTACGCCTGCATCAATTAACTCTCCATAATAAGTTTTCGCCAACACAAATGCATACCACTTATCTGGAATATGAGGCATAATAATTTTTACATCAACACCACTTTTTGCTGAGAAAATTAGAGCCCGAAGCATTTCATTATCAAGAATTAAATACGGGGTCATAATATGCACATAATGTTTCGCCCGATAGATCATATTCATATAAACTTCTTCGCCAACGTTTTCTTCATCAAAAGGACTATCGCCATATGGCATAACAAACCCATCATCAACTATCGTCTCTTCTTGATCCACATAGCATAAATACTTCTCATAATCCTCCTCTTTTTTTTCTGTAATATTCCACATTTGAAGAAACATTATGAGAAAGGAACGTACGGCTTCTCCTTTTATCATGATCGCATTATCTTTCCAGTGGCCGAAACGAACCTTTTTATTAATATATTCATCGGCTAAATTGACACCTCCTGTAAAAGCAACTTTACCATCTATTACAACTATCTTTCGATGATCGCGATTGTTTTGATGACTTGAAAGTACAGGGCGAATTGGTGAAAAAATCTTACTTTTAATTCCAAACTCTTGTAATGTTTTTGGATAATTATAAGGGAGCATCGTAACCGAACACATTCCATCATACATGAAACGAACTTCAACACCTTTTGAGGCTTTTTCAATCAAAATATCCAGAATCGTATTCCACATATATCCTTCTTCCACAATGAAATATTCCATAAAAATAAAATGCTTTGCTTGTCGTAACTGGTTAATCAATTCTTCGAATTTCTTCTCTCCGATCGGAAAATAAGTCACAGAACTATTTTTATAAATAGGATAACCACCTTTTTTCCCAACATAATAGGCAAGATTTGAAATCTGAATATCTTTTTCTTTCACCTCTAAAAATGTTTGCTCATCTTGTTGTAAATAAGGTTCTGTCTTGTGCAATAATTCTCGTAAACGATAGGCTATCATCTTTGGTGCAAGCTGTGTCTGCATAAACAAGTAAAACAATACCCCTCCTACTGGAAAAACTAATACAGGAACGATCCAAGCTAATTTTATCATTGGATTGCTTCTTTCATTAATAATTGCAATGACAGTTAATACTGTCACGACTAAAAAGAAGCCATAAAAATAAACCGATCGTTCCCTCAGCCAGTCGAAAGCTGCAATAATTAAACCAATTTGTAAAATTACCAAAAGTACAATGATGGCTATTCGACTAAACAAAATTTTTGTTAAGCCTTTTAACTTTCGCTTCACTTTTTTCTTATGTGCTTTTACATTCATCTGCCTCACTCCTTTTACTTCAGCCTTTGTAGAGAAATGAAAATTTTAATTTTAAAATACTCGGCTCTAAGCGCAAAAGGCTTTCAAACTAAGAAAATTTCTTAAAATTTGGATAATAACGTAAAAAAGCTTTTCCTAAAATTTTATCCTTTTTCACATAAGTATTTTCCCAATCTCTAGAATCTCCAGAATGATTTCGATTATCTCCTAGCATAAAATAACTTTCTTTTGGAACTTGATATGGTCCAAAATCTTCTTCTGCTGGTTCTTTTATATAAGGTTCTTCTAATGCTTCTCCATTTACATAGACAATACCATCTTTTCCTTCTACGGTATCTCCAGGTGTTCCAATCACTCTTTTTATATAAAGCTCTTCTTCATTATCTGGATAATGAAAAACAACAATATCTCCTCTTTTTGGTTCTGAAAACCAATAAGCAGTTCGAAGAGCGATTAGGCGATCATGTGTCATAATCGTATTTTCCATTGATTCTGATGGAATTTCAGCATTAACAATTAATCCTTTACTAATAAATAATCCAAGACCTAGAGCGAATATAATTGTCACTATCCAACTAATAATCTCTTTTTTAATTGAATTATTTTTCTCTTCCTTTTCCCTTATTCCTTTTATAACGCACTCCCCCTTCTTTCTGATACTCTATTGTTTTATACTCTTACTAACGAATTGATAAACTCTTAAAACTAAGAAAATTTTTTAAAATTTGGATAATAACGTAAAAAAGCCTTTCCTAAAATTTTATCTTTTTTCACATAAGTATTTTCCCAATAACGGGAATCCAGAGAATTATTCCGATTATCTCCCATCATAAAATAACTGTCTTCTGGAACTTTATATGGTCCAAAATCTTCTTCTGCTGGTTCTTTTATATAAGGTTCTTCTAATGCT
>UQVN01000197.1 GCA_900544525.1 uncultured Eubacteriales bacterium | reverse complement strand
CATATTTTAAATATTTACAAAACAATCGGATAGGTATTTCTTTTTCATAATATAAAAATTACCAAATCCAAATAAAACAAAAACAAATTTATTATTGAAAATAACCAGTAAGAACTTCACAAAAAAACAGAATAATGGTAAAATAAAATAGAATCATATATTTTTTCAAACGAAAAAGAGGGCATAATCTTTGGTCTATGGCAAAGGAGGAAGAAATTATGGAATGGATTTTGTTTCTCATGGGCATCGTTTTGTTTGTTTTTACATTTCGCTTATTTCGCAAAAACAATAAGGATAAAAATTCCTTAAAACTATATGGATTGCTTTCCTATATTAGTTTAGCGATAGCGATTATTGGAATGACATTGATAATGAAACCTATTTACATGAGACTACCAGATGATCTTGCAAGTCTCATTCCTTCCGCAATCGGTGTAGCTATCATTATTATAGCATCCCATTTTTTAATAAAGCCTGGATTTGATGAGAAAAAATAAGATTTATGAAAAACAAAAAGACTATTCCAATGGAATAGTCTTTTTGTTTTTATTGTTATCTATTGATTTAAGAAACGTTTTAAAAATTCCTTTGTACGTTCCTGTGTTGGATGATTGAAAATATGATCCGGTGTTCCTTCTTCTGCAATCACACCTTTATTCATAAAGACAACACGAGAGGACACATCTCTTGCAAACTGCATTTCATGAGTAACAACAATCATAGTCAGTCCCATTTTTGCAAGCTGTTGCATAACTTTTAAAACATCTTCTACCATCTCTGGGTCAAGAGCAGAAGTAGGTTCATCAAATAATAAAACTTCTGGTTCCATACATAACGCTCTTGCAATAGCAACACGCTGTTTTTGTCCACCAGATAATTGTGTGCTACCTGCTTTTGCGAATTTTTCCATGCCCACTTGTTTTAAATATTTCATAGCGATTTCCGTCGCTTCTGCACGGCTTCTTTTTAATACTTTCATCTGTCCAATAACACAGTTTTCTAATACTGTTTTATTATTGAACAAATAGAAGTTTTGGAATACCATTCCGACTTTACTGCGATGGACATTGACGTTAATTTCTCCTTTTAAAATATCTTGTCCATGATATTTTACGCTACCGCTGTCTGGCATTTCTAATAGATTTAAACATCGTAAGAAAGTTGACTTTCCGCTTCCACTAGAACCGATAATCGTAACAACTTCTCCTTTAAAAACAGAGAAATCAATATCATGTAATACCTCTAACTTACCAAATGATTTTTTTAAATGTTCAACTTGTATAATCGGTTCCATTTTAAGCATCTCCTTTCTCAATGGCAATTGTTTTTTTACGGCTCATTCTTGCTTCAATATAATTTAAAATTCGAGTTGTTGGGAATGTTAAACATAAGTAGATCAAAGCAACAACGAAATAGGTTGGTACGAATGCATATAAACTTCCCGCAACACTTTTTGCTTGATAGAAAAGTTCCGTAACAGCAATGACATTTAACACACTACTATCTTTAATATTAGTAACAAATTCATTTCCAATAGATGGGAAGGAATTTTTAATCGCCTGTGGTAAGACGATATAAATCATTGTTTGAATACTATTCATACCGATACTTCTTGCGGCCTCTGTCTGCCCTTTATCAACCGATTGAATACCAGAACGAACAATTTCTGCCATATAAGCACCTGTATTAATAGTAATAACAAAAATACCCGCTGCAAATGGACTCCAATGGACAATGTTTTTTAATCCATAATAAATGAAAGCTCCTTGTACCATCATCGGTGTTCCACGGAATACTTCAATATAAATGGTTGTCAATAACCAACCAAAGCGTTTTACTCCTTTAATTGCTAATTTATCTCTGTGATCAACTTTGATAGCACGAATGGCTCCGATAATCAAACCAATTAATAATCCAAGAATAGTACCGCTAAATGCTAAAACCAAAGTAGAAGAAACACCTTGAAGGAAGAGTGGACTATAAACGCTAAAAATCTGTTTTGCCGCTACAAATAAATTGTCACTTAAACTTGTAATCGTAGCAGGGATTCGATCAATCGCTGAATCCATTAATTCTTTTTTATCATCTGCACTTAGGGTATCTAAATAAGCATTGATTTGATCTCTTAACTCGGAATTTTCTTTACTAACCGCGATGGATACAGAAGTATCGGTTAAATCCACATCAAATCCTTTGCCTTCTTCAAACTCCACATAAGTTAAATCAGGGTTTGTAGCAATAATACCTGCTGCAACTGGTAATTCAGCAGTTACCGCATCCACTAATTTTGTGTTTAATTGCATAACCATAGCAGGATAATCTTCTAACGCAGTGGCATGCTGTACATTCGGGATTTGATCGATAACCGTATCATAAAGAGTGTTTAACTGTCCTAATACTTTTTTACCTGAAAAATCATCTAAACTTTTCGCTTTTTCTAAGGAATCCCCTTTTCGAACAATTAATACCATCTGTGACTCATAATACGTATCCGTAAAATCAACACGTTTTCTACGTTCTGCCGTATCGGTCATTCCCGCAATTACTGCATCAATGACACCTGATTGAAGAGCTGGCTCTAATCCGTCCCAACTCATTTTTTTAATAACTAAGTCTTTTCCTAAGTAGTCCGCAATGGCTTTTGCAATTGCCACATCATAACCATCGGCAAATCCGCCACCTTCTAATGGTACCGATGTCGTTGTTTCATTCACCTGTGTCCAGTTAAATGGGGCGTAATTACACTCCATCCCTACTACAAATGTGTTGTTTTCCAGTGTTTCTGCTTGAGCAGGAACCATTGGAACAATCAATGTCAATACAAACAACATCATCGTAATTAATTTTCCGATTCTTTTCATTTTGCTCCTCCTAATAAATAAATGATTAAAAAATGTTTTTCTAATACAAATAATTTTCTATTACAACGAAAAGAGAAAAAGCGGCACATTGTTCGTCCGTAGTGCTTTTATTTTTATTACATATTGTAATAAAAAAAGTCGTGCTAAAAACACGACTTTTTACTCGAAGTGTAATAGCTCCTCTTCATTTCTGAAGGAGTGCTGTAAGTATTTCCCACAGCCCCTAGATATCATATCGCCATATCATATCTATCGGCAAAGATTACCTTTCTTATAGTTCTTCGCACGCCTGCTCCCTATAATACTCTGATGCTTTGCAACCTCTATATTATTTGTTCAGTTAGTTAAAGGGTAATATAATTTACACGATTTGTCAATCTTTATAACGTTAAATTTCTTTAACAGAATCCCTGTTATTATTTGAATTTTATTTGCTATAATACGAATTTTTTGTCATTTCTATGGTTCTCATAAAATTTTTGTAGTAAGAATCCCTTGCGCAACCCCATAGAATATAATAAAATGAAGTCTAGAAAGGGAGGGATACTATGGGACTTTTTTCTTTTCATAAACCACAACAAACAAAGCAACAACAGGCAATTTTTTGCATTCCAAATAAAACAGAAGAAATTCTTTCTATCATTGAAACGACATTTGAACTACAACCATAGAAAACTACAACAAATGTAAGACAACTCATAGAAGAGAATTTTGGAATTACGATTACATTTACCGCTTGGGGCGTAGAAGAGCAGGAAGAATTATCGAATACGTTAAAAGATGCTTGGTCTTTCTTTCGACAAATAAAAACAACCCATCTTGAAGTGCAAAGAAATGTGCTTCATCATTTAAAACGTTGTCAAGGTTTAGTAAAAGTGGACTATTGTTATGAAGCAAAAAACAAAAAAGAACTGCAAGAAAAAGAGCAAATCGTTTTTATACAGCTTTTTCATCTAGCAGATGCGCTTTGTGGTCTTGTAACAAAAGATGACCGTAACAATAAATACTATTCTTTTTATCGAGGAGACCATTGTCTTTTTGATTCCAATGGAGATAGTGATTTTACTTCTTATTGGTTTGAAGAACCAGAGCGTTCTGAATGGATGAAAGGGATAAAAATTGAGGCGTTAGAAAGAAGAGAGCGTTCTTTAGAACAACTAAAATGCCAAAAAATTTACACTCCATTGTGGTTATCAGTGATTGATACCGAATTTGAAGTAACGATGGCATCGGTTCGCGAAATCTGCGGAAGAGCAGGGGCTTTATTTGTAGTAGCTCTCTATTCGGAATGTTTATTAGCAGAAGGAATGTCAGTAAAAGAAGCCAATACCTTTGTTGCAAACATTCGAAAAGAATTTCAAGTAGATCAATACCTTTCTTTACGAGAATTTGATTATTTAAATAACAGTGCACCAACGAAAGAAGAACAGATTCATTTTTCATGGCAATACGAAAACTTACTGATGATGGAATGGGCATTGGGATTTGTTGAGGAACTACCCGAACCAGACAGAATTTGTGATGTCCCTTTTGTTGTCAGAGTTATGAATCAATTTTCTTCTCTCACAGATATGATAGAGAAAAGCCAACTGCGTGATACAAAAGAACTATTAGATTATGCCGATTTCATTTTTCGGTTAGACTGGGCTTGTACCGACGCAAGACTTTATCAACTTCCTGCACCAAATAATATAGATCCAGAAGTTGTTATGGAACGGCACAAGTCCATCTTCTGGATCACTGGTTGTTCTCATGAATCCGATTGGGATTTGGTGGATGTATCAACTTAACGTATGGCGTACAAAAATTGAATGTCCATAATACCGTTGCACTGTTTTATTGCTATTAGTTGCCAAAAAAAAGTGATAGGAAAAGAAGATGAGAAAATAGGAAAGAAAATACTAGGAAGGGAACTACTTCATTTATGCAGAAGATAGAAAATAAATTAGAAGAATTAAAAAAAACAAAAGAGGAGGCGAATATCTCGAACGATTTTGAATTAGAAGGGGATGCATTGGATGATGACGAATTATTACAATCCACGGAACCAAGCGTAACTTCTGTGGGAACACACCATTGTATCGTGACAGAAAACCAAATAGGGGTTCGGATCGATAAATATCTATCGGATCAGTTTTCGGATCAATCTCGTTCTTATTTGCAAAAACTTGTAAAAGATGGACAAGTTCTTGTCAATGACAAAGCGATAAAATCAAACTATAAGTTGAGAAAAGACGATGTTGTGACTCTCACCATTCCACAACCTGTTTCCTTAGACATCAAAGCAGAACCAATTCCTCTTGACATTCTCTATGAGGATGAAGATATTTTAATTATTAACAAACCAAAAGATATGGTTGTTCATCCAAGTGCTGGGCATTTGACAGGAACTTTAGTCAATGGAATTATGTATCATTGCAAAGAAAATTTAAGTGGAATTAACGGTGTATTAAGACCAGGAATTGTTCACCGTATTGATAAAGATACAACAGGAGTCCTTGTGGTATGCAAAAATGATATGGCCCATGCTCATATTAGCGAGCAACTAAAAGTTCATTCTATCACTAGAAAGTACAATGCTATCGTATATCATAATTTTACAGAAGACGAAGGAACCGTTGATGCACCAATTGGACGCCATCCAATCGATCGCAAAAAAATGGCGGTCAATGAAAGAAACGGAAAGCATGCTGTCACCCATTATCGCGTTTTAGAGCGTTTAAAAGGAAACCGCTTTACACTTGTGGAATGTCAGTTAGAAACGGGTCGTACTCATCAAATTCGTGTTCATATGGCAAAAATTCAGCATCCACTTCTTGGAGATACGACTTATGGACCAAAAAATCAGCCATATAAATTACAAGGACAATGCTTACACGCAAGAGTATTAGGGTTTATCCACCCGAGAACAGGAAAGTATATGGAATTTGAAGCACCTTTGCCTGATTATTTCCAAAAACTTTTAGAAGAATTACGTTAATTGCTTTTTTTCGATTTCAAAAACTATATTTTTACCAAAAAACTATACATTTTCTCATTTTTGTTGTATAATATGAATATAGCTAGACAGAAAGGGGCGAAATGTTATGAAAACAAGTTCTATTATTACAATTGGAAGACAATGCGGAAGTGGTGGAAGAGAAATCGGAAAAAAACTTTCTGAGCATTATGAAATTCCATTTTATGATAAGGAATTACTAAAAGAAGCAGCAAAAAAAAGTGGTTTTTGTGAAGAAGTTTTTGAAAGCTTTGATGAAAAACCAACAAAAAGTTTTCTTTATTCCATTGTTATGGATCCTTATTCTTTTGGATATCATTCTAACAATTTTGATATGCCACTAAATCATCAGGTTTTTTTAGCTGCATTTGATACCATTAAATCCATTGCAGAAAAAGGTCCTTGTATTTTTGTAGGAAGATGTGCGGACTATGCATTATCGGATTTTAATAATTGTGTAAACTTATTCATTCATGCACCTTTAGATTTCCGCTCAAAGAGAATTGCAGAAGAGAAAGGAATCACGATTGATCAAGCATCTGGATTCATTAATAAAAAAGATAAACAACGCGCAAGTTATTATAATTATTATTCAACAAAAAAATGGGGCGATATGAAGAGTTACGATTTTACGATCGATAGCAGTGTTCTTGGCATTGATAAAACGATTGAA
>UQVN01000196.1 GCA_900544525.1 uncultured Eubacteriales bacterium | reverse complement strand
TTTTCTTTTTGTTTATTTTACATTATTTATTTATATAATTTTATATTTTTAATACTATTTGCACAAAATAATATTATTAAAAAAAGAGATACGCTTACGCAATATCTCTTTTTCTCCTATCTTCTAGCCATCGTTCGATATTCGTTTGGAGTCACTCCAAATGTCTTCTTGAACATTCTTGAAAAATAATTTGGATCTTCAAACCCAACTCCATAAGCGATAGAATTTACAGAATCGCTACTTTTCAACAATTCTTTTGCGGCTGTTGTCAACTTCAATTCTCTCATAAAAGCGTTTGGTGCTTTTCCCGTTTGTTCTTTAAACAATTTTCGAAATGTAGTTTCCGCAACTCCTGCCATTTCACTTAGCTGAGAAATCGTATAGGTCTCTTTTGCATGTAGAACAATATAATCGATCACAAACTGAATCCTTGGATCACTTTTTGCCGTATTTTCATGAATTTTTTGATGAATTTTCTCCAACTCAAATTCCTTTTTACTGGATATCTCCTTAGTCTTTCTTGCCTCCTCTTCTCTACTTGCCATAACAATTTCTCCAATGATTAAATCCAAATATCCTCGAATCCAAAACATCTTTGCCTGTTCTTTTCGATGTACCCACTCATAAATATGTTCAAAATTTTCTTTTAACTGAGGCGTCGCACAAATGGTTCTTGCCACCCCCAAATACTCCTCCATAAAATCAGCACCTTCATAAAACACAGAAGTCGTAAACCGAATACTAATGAAGGAAAACTTCTTATCCATTGCCTTACATTCAAGCGTGCATCCCATGGGAACATACACAATTTGGCCTTCTTTTACAATGGATTTTTTCCCATTGATCACAAACTCTGCTTGTCCTCCAACAATATACCGCAACAGATTATATGGTAAATTTTCCTCAGAATACGCCCATGAAGCTCCAAAAGAATACTTATCCGCATACAAAAAATGAAATCGAATTGGATTCATAATATCAGATTCAAATCTCATACTCTTATACTCCTCCCTATTTTCTTTTCCGCCCCTATCTCTTTTACTTTCCATAAATCTTTATTACTGTTAAAGTATCCGTATTTTTACATTAATATCATTATATCTATAGCCTTATAATTGTATGCAAAAAAGAAGTGCGGATTTTTACCCTACACTTCTTTTCTTAGTTGATTATATTAAGAGGAATTTATATCTTTCCTTTGGAAAGCGATCTATAATTCATCTACATTTGGGAATCGATATCCTTGTTGTTCCAAAAACGTTAAAACTTCATCTAACGCCTCTGTATTTGATTTTGATACGTTATGGATTAATGGCACCGCTCCATTATGATAATATTTTTTAAAATGTTCCACCACATAGTCTTTTCCTGGCTGATTGTTCACATCATAATCTAAATATGCAATGCTCCAAAAAATAGTCTTATATCCAAGGTCTTGACTAATTTTTAGTGTTCGTTCACTATACTCTCCCATAGGTGGACGGATATAAGGATCCATTTCATACCCTGTTTGTTCTTTCATATAAGTAGCACATTCTGTGATCTCTTTTATCACATCTTGGGAAGATTTTGTTGGCATACTTGGATGAGAACAAGTATGATTTCCAACAAAATGCCCCTCTTCTTTCATTCGCTTTACAAGATCAATATTATCTCGAATAAAAGTTTTGGTTACAAAGAAAATGGCCTTTGCATTATGCTTTTTTAATGTATCAAGAATTTGCGGGGTAAATCCATTCTCATATCCACAATCAAACGTTAAATAAATCACTTTTTCGTCTTTTCCAAGATAATAAGCATCATACTTCGCAATATCAATTTTGTCTTGTGCACCAGATCGTTGATGTTCTGTATTCCGCTTAAACCACCACGCATTTTTTTCATTAGGCAAGGAATCATAAGAAGCTGTATCCCCGATTTTGACTTCTGTCGTTTCTGTCGTTACATTTGCTGTCGTCTCCTTGATTTGCCTTTGTGTCATGGCGGATAATCCTGTCAGAGCCAAAAGTCCAGTAAGAGCAAAGGCTACTACTGCTTTTCTTCTCATATTTTTTGCTCCTATCGCCAAATTATTTACTACTAATATGTGCGGGAGCTTTTTATTTTAGAACTAATTTTTTAACAAAATGCTGAAAAAGTATCCTTTATAAGCGTTTTACGTTCACGGTTCTCTTGTCCTATCATAAGAAAAAATCACGCAACACATCTTCTAACATCGCCTCCTCTTTTTTTGTAATCTCTTGCTTTTCAATATTTCTTGCACTGGCAATCTCATTTAAACATTTCTTTAAATATTCCATATCTTCATCCATCGTTCGATTTTTAAGAGAAGATACTTTATTACTTTCTTCTTTTCCCTTGTCACTTTCTATTTCTTCGATTTCCCCACCATTCATACGGTGGATAAAGTAATTATCCAAATAGTCTTTCATATTGGCTAGCACCAGTTCTCTCTTTTCCTCCATGCCAAAAGAGGCCTCTAATAACAAAGATACTGCCATTGTAAATCCTGTATATGTAATCGTCATCATAACCTGCTCTATGCCTGCTTGATTTAACAGCTCATATAAAGTTCCAGCCGTTCCTATCACCCCACATAGCATAAACAATTGCCAATTCATTCGGTTCCACGTCATAAGGGATAATCCACATAACTTCTGCTTGTCCATATTTTTATCCACAAACGCGTCCACATTTTGGATATTCATGTTAAGCTTAAAACTGTTTTCAAACTTTGTCTTTAAATTTTTTAATCCCTTTTTCGTTGTCATCCCCATATTTTCAGAGGCAGTTACCATTTTTTTATAATAAGTTCCAAGAATTATTTTTTGTATCACTCCAAGAAGTAAAATCCCTGTCATTGCATAAATAAAAATATTTTGATGAAATAATTGTGTTATCATTAAAACTTTCTCCCTTCTATACCGTTCTATCTTATTTTTGAAATTTTGATCCGATAAGAAACACGCTTTGCGAATTTCTCACGTTGGCATAACGCAATTTGTCTTGCTTAACTGCTTGTACAAATCTTGTTTCCTTTTTCACTATATCCTGTTTTTATCCAAAGGGGAAGTCCAATTCCTTCTCTAATTTCAGTCATTTTATCGGCATTTTTTCAATAAAAAAACAGGAAGATATCTTCCTCGACATCATTCCTGTTCCTTCGTATTTTTTCTGTTATGCTTCCATTTCTTTTACCATCTGACGAACTAATTTTACCGTATGTTCAATGGCTTTTGCTTCAAATTCATCATAATCCACTTCTGCACTATGATCGGCTTTATCTGAAATTGCACGGATAATCACAAATGGGAGGTGATTGAGCCATGCTACCTGTGCCATAGAAGCGCCTTCCATTTCTGTACAAAGCCCATTAAAGTTTTCTACAATGGCATTTTTTACTTCATCATTGCTAATGAACTGATCGCCACTTACAACTCTTCCTGTAAATACACTAATATCTTTATTTACTTCTTCACATACTTTTTTTGCAAGAGCAACCATCGCTTCATCCGCTACAAAAGTAGAAGTTTCCATTCTTGGGATTTCTCCTTTTTTATAACCAAACACAGTTGCATCAAAATCATGTTGCATAGCATCTGTGGAAATAACGATGTCGCCAATATTAATATCATTACATAAAGAACCTGCAATTCCTGTATTTAATACACAGTCCACTTGAAACTGGGTTGCTAAAATCTGAGCACAAACTGCCATATTAACTTTACCAATTCCACTTCTTACAAGAACAACTTCTTTTCCAGAAAGAATTCCTTCACAAAAATTCATACTTGCAACTTCTGTTTCTTTTACTTGTTCCATTTCATTTCTAAGAGCTAAGATCTCTTCATCCATGGCTCCAATAATACCGATTTTCTTCATTGTTTTCTCCTTTATCATAAGAATCCCATATTTTTATTTTCAAATATAGTAAGGGAAGTGATCGCTGTTATCATAACAAATAATTTTTTATTATTCAAGATTTCCGCTTTTTCCAAAAGATACAAATGGTTATTTTTCCCATTTCATGCTATAATTTTCTAAAATGAATACAAAGAAGGGAAAAGAATTATGAAGTCACTCACATTAAAAAATGGACTCACTGGAAGTACGTTAAAATTAATTGCCATTATCACTATGTTTATTGACCATATTGGTGCTGCATTATTAGAGCCTTATCTTATGGCACACTGGAATGGAACGTCCAGTATTCCCCACTTTGAATTGCTCTTTCAAATTGATTGGATACTTCGCTTAATTGGAAGAGTTGCCTTTCCTATCTTTATTTTTTTACTTCTTGAAGGATTTTCTCATACTCATAATAAGAAAAAGTATGGTCTTAACCTATTTTTATTTGCCTTATTGTCAGAAATTCCTTTTGATTTAGCATTTAACGGTGCTTTCTTTGATAGCTCTTATCAAAATGTTATGTTTACCTTATTATTAGGATATCTTTGTATCTGGATTTATGAAAGCGATGTTAAGTTCTTTCATAACCCTTTTATAAAAATATTAGGTATCGTTTTTTGCATTTGGCTTGCCAATATCATGAAAACAGACTATGGTGCTTTTGGCGTATTCGCTATTATCCTTCTTTATTATATGAAGAAGCATAAAAAGTATTTTTATCCCGTTGGCGTTTTCTTATTCCTTTGGGAAGTAACCGCTCCACTGGCATTTCTTATCATTCATAGGTACAATGGAAAGCGAGGCTTAAAGTTAAAATATTTCTTTTATCTTTTCTATCCTGTTCATATTTTACTACTAGGTTGTATCCGTGTATTTCTTATGAAATGCTAGCATTGTATGATAAAATGATTCATATATTATGTTATAAAGACTAAAAATTGTTTCATAATCTCTAATTTTTATCTTCTATAATAAAAATTCATTATTAGAATATTTGAAAAAAGAAAGGTTATCCAGTATAATTTAAATTAATGGCTATGGTAATAAACAATCACCCCATCCATAAACGAAACTTATTTAGGAGGAAATAAAAATATGACACACACATATAAAACAAAAGGAGTATGTTCTCGCGCAATTGAATTTGAAATTACAGAGGATAATAAAGTTCATAACGTACACTTTGAAGGTGGTTGCAGTGGAAACACACAAGGTGTTGCAGCTTTAGTAGAAGGTATGGACGCAAACGAAGCAATCAGACGTATGGAAGGAATCCATTGCGGACCAAGACCTACTTCCTGTCCAGATCAACTTTCTGCTGCTTTAAGAGAAGCCCTTAAAAGTGCACAATAAACATTTAACTTGTGATTTGGAGGTAACATTTCAATGAAACGAATTGTCTTAACGGGAGGCGGTACTGCTGGCCATGTCACTCCCAATATGGCATTAATTCCGAACTTACAAGAAGCTGGTTATGATATTCAATATATTGGCTCTTATGACGGAATTGAAAAAGACTTGATTACAGGAATTGATATTCCTTATCATAGTATTTCATCTGGTAAATTAAGAAGATATTTTGATGTGAAAAACTTCACCGATCCATTTAAAGTTATGAAGGGATATTTACAAGCATCTAAGTTATTAAAACAATTAAAACCAGATATTGTTTTCTCAAAGGGAGGATTTGTATCCGTTCCTGTTGTATTAGCAGCAAAACATCGTCATATTCCTTGTATTATTCATGAATCTGATATGACACCAGGACTTGCAAATAAATTAGCAATCCCAAGCGCTACAAAAGTATGTTGTAACTTTCCAGAAACTTTAAAATATCTTCCAAACGGTAAAGCCGTTCTCACTGGTTCTCCGATTCGCCAAGAACTCTTTCAAGGGAATAAAGAACGTGGCCTTTCCTTTTGTGGATTCACCTCTGACAAACCTGTTATTTTAGTAATCGGAGGAAGTTTAGGTGCTGTTGCTGTAAATAGTGCAGTGCGTGAAAGTTTAGATGAATTATTAAAACACTTCCAAATCATTCACTTATGCGGAAAAGGAAAAGTAGAACCATCTTTACAACAAAAACAAGGATATGTTCAATTCGAATATATCAAAAAAGAGTTAAGTGATCTCTTTGCTTGTACAGATTTAATGATTTCAAGAGCGGGAGCAAATGCCATTTGCGAAATCCTCTCTCTTAGAAAACCAAATATTTTAATTCCTCTTTCTGCTGCTGCTAGCCGTGGCGATCAAATATTAAACGCTCGTTCTTTTGAAAAACAAGGCTATAGTTTTGTAATCGAAGAGGAATCTTTAACAAAAGAATCTTTAGTTCAGGCAGTACAAACGGTTTATGAAAACCGCGATTCTTATGTTGATGCTATGAATAAAAGTGAACTTGCCGATCCGATTCAGACCATTATGGGATTGATTGAAGAAAATCGTAAAAGAGGATAGAAAAATAGGGAGGGCCGTTCAATCATGGAAATCCATGATTGAGCGATGCCTCCCTTTTTACTATTTTTTATCATATATATAGTTCTTTAATGTGAATCTATGATGTTGACATAGAATCATAGTAATATATATTTTTAATGAAAGCTCTCCATGTTATTTAATGCATTTATTATATA
>UQVN01000195.1 GCA_900544525.1 uncultured Eubacteriales bacterium | reverse complement strand
TTTATGAGAATTTTTTATAATACAATAAATTTTAGTATTCTTCTTCTACTTCTTCTTCATGCTCACTAATATCTGTCTTTGGTTTTTCTAAACCTTCGATTGTAATACCATTTTTTTGAGCATAATCCCAAAGAGCTGCATGAATTGCCTCTTCTGCTAATAAAGAACAGTGTACTTTTACTGGTGGAAGTCCATCTAATGCTTCCATAACTGCCTTATTTGTAACTTTCATTGCTTCTTCAATTGTTTTTCCTTTTACAAGCTCTGTTGCCATACTACTTGTTGCAACAGCTGCACCACAACCAAATGTTTTGAATTTTACATCGCGAATTACTTGATTTTCATCAATATCAAAATATACACGCATAATATCTCCACATTTTGCATTACCAACAGTTCCTACACCGCTTGCATTTTCAATTTCTCCAACATTTCTTGGATTTTGGAAATGATCCATTACTTTTTCACTATACATACTATTTTACTCCTTTATCTACTATTCCTATTTTTATTTTCAATTTCTCTTAGTTCTTTTTTACAAAATCTTCATATAATGGAGACATAGAACGAAGTCTTGATACAATTTCTTTTAATTTATCAACAACATAATCGATCTCTTCCATTGTATTTTCATCACCTAATGTCAATCTTAAAGAACCATGTGCAATTTCATGTGGGAGTCCAATCGCTAATAATACATGAGATGGATCAAGAGAACCGGATGTACAAGCAGAACCACTAGAACCACAAATTCCATTCATATCAAGCATGATTAATAGAGATTCTCCTTCGATGAATTGGAAACTAATATTCACATTGTTTGGAAGACGATTAATACGATCTCCATTTAATCTTGTATATGGAATTTCTGTTAAAATGCGATTGATTAAATGATCGCGTAACTCAATTTCTTTCTTTGTACGTTCTTCCATTGTAGCAAAAGCAATTTCAACTGCTTTTCCAAGCCCAACAATTCCTGTCACATTGGCTGTTCCCGCACGACGTTTTCTTTCCTGAGCACCACCGTGGATAAAGGAACGAATTTTCACCCCTTTACGAATATAGAGGAAACCGATTCCTTTTGGCCCATTTAACTTATGTCCACTTGCACTTAACATATCAATGTTACATTCATCTACATTAATAGGAATTTGTCCATAAGCTTGTACCGCATCTGTATGGAATAAAATTCCATGTTCCTTTGCAATTGCACCAATTTCTTTGATTGGTTCAATTGTTCCAATTTCATTATTTGCAAACATAATAGAAATTAAAATAGTATCTGGACGAATTGCTGCTTTTAAATCATCAAGACGAACAAAACCATTTTCATCTACATCAAGATAAGTTACTTCAAACCCTCTTTGTTTTTCTAAATACTCTGCTGTATGAAGAACTGCATGATGTTCAATTTTTGTTGTAATAATATGCTTTCCTTTATTCTCATAAGCTTCTGCAGTTGCCTTTAACGCCCAGTTATCGGACTCACTACCACCTGCAGTAAAATAAATTTCTTCTGTTTTAGCACCAAGTGTATTTGCAATTTGCTCTCTTACGTCTGTAATTACATTTTTATTGTCTGATGCAAAACTATATACACTAGATGGATTTCCAAACTTCTCTGTAAAATATGGAAGCATTGCCTCTACAACTTCTGGTCTTGCTGGTGTTGTTGCCGCGTGATCTAAATAAATTACTTTTTTATCCATGCTACTATCACTCCTATTTCTGCAATCTCTTGCTCTACTTATTCTATCATTTTATATACGAAAGTATATGAAAGATTCAAACTATTCTATATCAATTACGTCTTACGACTATTTTTCACAATCTCTTGTGCTTTTATAAGCAGGTGTCATTTTTGCTTCTTCCACTAATTCATGAATCGAAATATGATTGACCGTCTCATTAATACTATCATTCATCTTCTGCCATACATACTTAGTTACGCAAAAATTTGCACTTTCACACCCACCTTCACTTTCTTCAGAGAGCTCAGAACAATCAACTGGTCTTAAATCTCCCTCTAGCGCTCTTAAAACGGCTCCAACAGAAATCTCCTCTGCTGGTCTATTTAAACGATAGCCTCCTTGGGCTCCTCGAATACTCTTAATTAACTCCGCTTTTCTAAGCTTTGCCAAAAGCTGTTCTAAGTAGCTAACAGAAATCGATTGTCGTTCTGAAATACTGCTTATGGATACCGCATCTCTCTCGCCATTCAATGCTATATCAACAATGGCTCTAAGACCGTATCGTCCTTTTGTGGATATTTTCATGCAGTGCCTCCCTTCTAAAAAATCTGTCGGTATTATTAAATTTTATCTTGTCATCTCTACTATAAGTATGATATGATAAAAAAATGAAATCGTTATTTTAACGATGATTTTAATCCCGACTATTCTTGTCAACTTTATGTTAGTATAATATCACTGGAATATCATTCTGTCAACCGTTTCTCTGTTAAGATCTTATATGTATTTGAAAAAATACATTTCGCATAGTTTCTCACGTTTTCTCATATGTTTACAAAAAGACTTTTTAGGCATTTTATGAAAATAAAGAATCCTCTCATTAAAGGCACTTTAATTTTAACAATTGCTGGATTTTTATCCCGTATTTTAGGTTTTTATAACAGAATTTTTCTCTCTCATTTCATCGGCGCAAAAGAAGTCGGAATTTATCAACTGATTTTTCCTGTCTACTTACTTTGTTTTAGCATTTGTTGTCAAGGGATTGAAACTTCCATTTCTAGGATGATCGCATCTTGTCCGCCAAATCATCCAAAGTTACGCCATAAAGTATTGCTAACAGGGATTTCTTTTTCCTTTTCCCTTTCGCTTGTGGCCTATGCAATCCTTTATTTTTTTGCAACACCTATTAGTAATTCTATTTTGAATGAGCCTGCTTGTGCTGATTGTTTAAGAATTATTTCCTTTGCCCTTCCGTTTGTCTCTATTAAGGCTTGTATTTTAGGCTATGAATTAGGAATGACAAACTCCCTGCTTCCTGCATCTACCCAGTTAATTGAGCAATTGATTCGTGTTGGAAGCATTTATGCATTATCCGTCACTCTCTTTTCCAATCAAAAAGCTCATGCTGAAGTGGCGGTATTTGGAATGGCGGTAGGTGAAATCGGTTCTTTCTTCTTTCTTGTGGCTTTATTTTTATATCGAGAACGAAAAGAACGACGTTTTGATGAACCAGCTCCTCTCGCTTATAAAACACTGGCGAAGGAACTTCTTCATGATAGTATTCCTCTCACTTCCAATCGCCTTGTCCTTACATTGTTGCAAAGCGCAGAAGCTGTCTTAATCCCTTCTGCTTTTCTTACTTTTTATCATAACAAAGATGTTTCCTTAGAAGTATATGGAATTTTAACAGGAATGGTTATGCCGTTTATTTTCTTTCCTTCTGCCATTACCAATTCCCTATCCGTCATGCTTTTGCCTACCATTTCTTCTGCAAAAGCTAGGAAACAAAAAGATTTGATTTGTAAAGCCTCTTCTAAAAGCATTTATTACAGCATATTAATTGGTATTTTTTCCTGCTTCCTGTTTTTATTTTATGGAAAAGAATTAGGGTATTTTATCTTCCATAGTCGTTCTGCAGGTGAATTGCTTTTTATGATGGCACTTATTTGTCCTTTTACATATTTAACAACAACCCTATCCAGTATTTTAAATGGACTTGGAAAAACGAGAAAAACCTTTCTCCACAATATGATCGCTTCTGGAGTCATTTTGTTCTTTGTTATTTATGCAATTCCTCGTTATGGAATTACAGGATATCTATGGGGACTGTTAGCTAGCGATTTAATTTTAATCGCCCTTCACCTCATTGTCATCTTAACCGAAACAAGGCTCTCTTTTGAACCTTATGTGGCTTTATTAAAACCTGCTTGCATTGCTTGTATTTCTGGAGGAATTAGCTATCTTATTCTTCCCAATATCAACAATTTATATCAACTGTTTTTCAAATGTGGTATTTACGGCTGTTCAGTAATATTAGGAGTTGCTCTTTTTGCTCATAAAGATTTTACCAAGTAAAAAACAACGATGTATGCCTTCCACACAAAAAGGACTATCGCAAACGAAACGTTCGATTCTGCGATAGTCCTTTTTACATTTATATGGTTATTTCAAATTGATTAATAAATTCCTCTTCGGTGATAATTGGGATTCCTAGCTCTTTTGCTTTTTTATTTTTGGAAGAACTGGATGTATTATCATTGTTAATCAAATAATTGGTTTTACTTGTTACACTTCCTGTAACTTTTCCACCAAACTCTTCAATCACTGCCTTGACTTCATTTCGATTTTTAAACCGCTCTACAGATCCAGTAATAACAAAAGTAAGACCCTCCATTTTTAATTCTAAGTTTTGCTCTTTTATCGGTTCTTCGATTGTAATTTCTTTTAATAGCTTTGTAATCACTCTCTCGTTATGTTCATTTTCAAAGTAATCACAAATACTTTTTGCAATCACTTCTCCGATTCCATCAATACAAACAAGTTCTTCTACTGTTGCCTTTTTTAACTGTTCCAATTGGTACTGATACTGTTTGCAAATCATTTTTGCATTGGACAATCCAATATTTGGAATCCCTAAACTATAAATAAAGCGAGGAAGTGTGGTCATTCTTGCCTTTTGAATGGATTCTATTAACTTATCATAAGAACGTTGTCCAAATCCTTCTAATTCTAAAATCTGTTCTTTATATTGTTCTAAAGAGAAGAGATCATAAAGTTCTTTTAAAAATCCTTGTTCAATGAATTTATTTAATGTCATTTCTGACAATCCATAGATATTCATAGCATCTCGGGATACAAAATGACTAAATAATTTTATTTTTTTTGCAGAGCAAAACTCATTGGTACAGTATAAAGATCGAACCCCATTTACATCTTGAATCCTTGTCTTTCCACCACATGCAGGGCAATGTTCTGGAATTTCTATCTTTCCACTCTTCGTTAAGTTTTCCGCCACCTGTGGAATGATCATGTTCGCTTTATAAACGGTAATACAATCCCCAATTCCAAGCTTTAAATTCTCTACAATACTAATATTGTGTAAACTAGCTCTGCTCACGGTTGTCCCTTCTAGCTCTACAGGTTCAAAAATGGCTACGGGATTAATCAATCCTGTCCTAGAAGGACTCCACTCAATTTCTGTCAATGTGGTATTTGCTAACTCATCTGCCCATTTAAAAGCGATGGAATCCCTTGGGAATTTTGCCGTTCTTCCAAGACTTTTCCCATAGGAAATATCATCATAAATGAGAACAAGCCCATCCGATGGAAAGTCATTTTGTGCAATATGTTCCGAAAACCATTGAACAACTTCTTCAATAGTATCTTTTGTCACTCTCTGATATTCTACTACTTCAAATCCTTGTTGTTTTAAAAATAAAAACTGCTGTTCAATGGAATTTTTAAACTCAATGCCTTCTGCTTCTACAAGACTAAAAGCAAAAAAATGTACATTTCTCTTAGCTGTAATTTCATTATTTAATTGACGAACAGAACCACTACATAAATTTCTTGGATTTTTATACTTCGATTCTACGTCTTCAATTTCCGCATTGATCTTCTCAAAATCAAAATATTTGATAACTGCCTCTCCTCGAAGTACCATTTTTCCTGTATAGGAGATCTGTTTTGGTAAATTCACAAAAGTCTTGGCATTATTAGTAATAACTTCCCCAATCTCTCCATTTCCTCGAGTTACTGCTTTTTGAAGCACTCCATTTTCATAGGTTAAAACGATAGTAAGTCCATCTAATTTCCAAGAGAGAATGCCTTCTTGGTCACCTAACCAATCTTTTAAATTTCCCACATCTTTTGTCTTATCAAGAGAAAGCATTGGAGAACTATGTCTTTCTTTTACCAACTCACTAAGAAGCTCATAACCAACTTGAACCGTTGGGCTATTGGCGTAAACCGTTCCTGTTTCTTTTTCCAGCGCCACAAGTTCATCATAAAGAGCATCGTATTCTAAATTGCTCATAATTTCTCGATCTTCTTGATAGTAGGCTTTACTTGCGTCGTTTAGAATTTTTATTAGTTCTTTGATTCGTGCTAACTTTTGTTCCATTCTCTCTCTCCTTTGACAACATTTTATTCAGCTCATTTAATTCTTTCCCCATCACATCACGATAGGTCCCAACTTTTAAGTCACCAAGCTCTACATTCATAACTCGAATCCTTTTTAATATTGTCACCTGATATCCCAAATATTCACACATTCTACGAATCTGACGATTTAAGCCCTGTGTTAAAATAATACGAAAGGTATATGTTCCTTCTTTTTTCACTTTACAAGGTCTTGTGATCGTTCCAAGAATAGGAACTCCCTCTGACATTCTCTTTAAAAAAGAATCGGTAATCGGCTTATTTACCGTCACAATATATTCTTTCTCATGATAATAACGCGCTTTACAAATACGATTTGCCAATTCTCCATGATTCGTCAATAAAATAATGCCTTCTGACTCTTTATCAAGTCGACCGACAGGATAAATTCTTGTTGGATAATGAATATAATCAA
>UQVN01000194.1 GCA_900544525.1 uncultured Eubacteriales bacterium | reverse complement strand
TTTTTAGTAAATAATTTTTTATGATAAAAAATGGTATGATAGTATTACTATAATAGACGGTAGGTTTTAGCTCTATTTTTATAATAGGGGATAAGAAACTGGAAATAGAAAACATAAGGAGGATAAATGCTAGAAAAAGAACAGTTAAAAGAACAAAGAAAGCATGGAACACCATTTTTTCCTTATGCAAGCTATGTTTGGAGTGGGACAAGTAAAAGTAGTTCTTTTATTCACTGGCATGAGGAAACGGAAATCGTTTACTTAGAATCTGGAACATTCACCTTTCATTGTGATATGAGGGAATATCAACAGGAAGCTCCAGCATTTTTATTGATTAATTCAGAACAATTACATCGGATCGATTTAAGGGAAGGGCAAAAGGAGAGTGCTTTTGTCTTTCATCTAGGTATGCTATCTTTTCAGTCTTACGATGAAACAGAAGCAGAATTGATAGAACCTTTAATAAAAGGAAAAATGGAGTTTCCTATGGTAGTAACAAGAGAAGAAAAGAGTTTTGAGATAATAAAAGAGTTATATGATAAATGTTTAGAAGAAGCACAAAAGATAACACTATCCAGTCAATTAAAAATAAAAGGATATTTATTGCAATTGCTAGCAGAACTTTATGAAAATCAGTTATTTGTTATAAAAGACAATGAGGAAAATCAAGAAGAGGCATTACTTTTAATAAAAAAGGTTTTAAACTATATCATTGAACATTATAAAAGAAAAATAAAAATTCAAGAACTGGCAGATCTCGTTAATATGAATCCACAATACTTTTGTCGTTTCTTTAAGAAAAAGACAGGGAAAACATTTACAACTTATTTAAATGAATATCGATTAGAGAGAATTAAAAAAGAATTATCGGGAACAGAAAAAAAGATTATTGATATTGCAAGTGAGAATGGATTTGAAAATATTGGATATTTTATGAAACAATTTAAGTTGTATACAGGCGTGACACCACTGACCTATCGAAAACAAAATAAGTCAAAATAATGGAATAAATATATCAAAATTAAGGAAGAAATCTACAAATAAGGTATGTATAATGTAATATAAATTGGAACACGTCAAAAAGACATGGGTAAATGAAATTACGAGATAGAATAAGGAGTCGGTAGAAGATGAAGAAACAGTGGTGGCATGGAAAAGTAGCTTATCAGATTTATCCAAAGAGTTTTTATGATACAAATGGGGATGGAATTGGTGATTTAGAAGGTGTTATCAGTAAATTAGATTATTTAAAACAACTAGGAATTGATATTATTTGGCTTTCCCCTATTTATCAATCTCCATTTGTGGATCAAGGATACGACATTTCTGATTATTGCGCCATTGCAAAAGAATTTGGAACGATGGAACAGTTTGATAGGCTTTTATTAGAGGCAAAAAAGCGGGATATGTATATTATTATGGATCTTGTGATTAATCATTGTTCTGACCAGCATGAGTGGTTTCAAAAGGCATTAAAAGATCCAGAAGGGGAGTATGGAAATTACTTTTATTTTCGAAAGGGCAAAGATGGAAAAGTGCCAAACAACTGGAGATCCTATTTTGGAGGAAGTGTTTGGGAACCAGTAGAGGGTAGTGATTATTACTATCTACATTTTTTCGCAAAAGAACAGCCCGATCTCAATTGGACAAATCCTACTTTAAGAGAAAAATTATACACCATGATCAATTGGTGGTTAGAAAAAGGTGTATCTGGTTTTCGAATCGATGCGATTATGAACATAAAAAAGGATTTAAATTTTCCTAATTATGCACCAGATCATAGTGATGGAACCGTTCATGTAACAAAGATGGTAGAATCTGTGGAAGGGATAGAAGAGTATTTAAGGGAATTAAAAAGAGAGACCTTTGATCGCTACCATGCGTTTACGGTTGGAGAAGTCTTTAATATGAATAAACAAAAATTAGAAGAGCTTATTGGAGAAAATGGAGTCTTTTCCACTATTTTTGATTTTTCACAGCATATTTTAACTCAAAAGGAAGGGGGATGGGGAGAAAAACAGAATTGGACGATTGATGATTGGAAGAAAACCATTTATTCGGCGCAAGAAGAAGTAAAGGAAATCGGATTTTACGCCAATATTTTGGAAAATCACGATGAGCCAAGAGCCATCAGTCGTTTCTTACCACATTATGCCCAAAATAAAGAAGGAGCGAAGGCCATTGCAACCGTAAGTTTATTATTGAGAGGAATTCCTTTTATTTATCAAGGGCAAGAAATTGGCATGACAAACTGTCCCGTGGATTCCATTGAGAAATATGATGATATTAGCACAAAAGATCAATATCATCAAGCATTGAATGAGGGAGTAACAAAAGAGGATGCATTATTGATTTGTCAGCAGTTTAGTCGGGATAATGCAAGAACGCCGATGCAATGGAGTGATGAAGAGAATGCTGGATTTACAACAGGGAAACCATGGTTATTTGTGAATCCAAATTATAAGGATATCAATGTAAAACAAGAAGAACAAGATGAGGATTCTATTTTACATTATTATCGAAAATTAATAGAGATTCGAAAAAATGAGCGATGGAACGATACATTCACTTATGGTGATTTTATCCCTGAAAATGTGGAACAAGAAGGGATTGTAGCTTATTATAGAAAGGACGAGAAGTACACTTTCTTTGTTGTTGTAAATTTATCTCAAAAGGAACAGAAAGTAGTTTTAAAAGGAGAAGTAAAACAGATTTTATTATCAAATTTATCCAGTAGAAGCAAGGAACATGTGAAGCTAGATGGACTTACCCTTACATTAAAAAGCTGTGAAGCGATTGTATTGCAAATGAAATAAAAAGCATGCTGTTTTGCCTTTTAACTTTTAATTAGAAAAATAGGAAAGCGTATAGGAGGAAAAAAGATGAATCAGAAAGAAAGAATGTTAGCTGGGTTACCATACAAGGCGTGGCTAGATGGTCTGAGCCAGGAGAGAATGGAATGTAAGAAAAAAATCTTTGAATACAATCAATTACCACCAGACGAAGGGGAGAAAAAAGAGAAATTAATTCGGGATATTATTGGAAAAAGTGGGGAAGGCATTTGTATCGAAGCACCATTTCGCTGTGACTATGGAAGTAATATTGAAGTAGGAGATAATTTTTATAGCAACTATAATTTAACAATACTAGATGTGGCAAAAGTGACTATTGGGAAAAATGTAATGATAGCGCCAAATGTTTCTATTTTTACAGCAGGCCATCCGATTCATCCTGATTCCAGAAACTCTGGATATGAATATGGGATTGAAGTGACAATTGGTGATAATGTTTGGATTGGTGGAAATGTAGTAGTAAATCCAGGGGTTCATATTGGAAATAATGTAGTAATTGGCTCTGGTAGTGTAGTTACAAAGGATATTCCAGATAATTATATAGCAGTAGGCAATCCATGTCGTCTCATAAGAGAAATCACAGAAGAGGATCGAAAATATTATTTTAAAAATCGAGAATTTGATGTGGAAGATTATAAAGATAGTTCTTTTTGTGTAGAAGATCTATAGAAGAATCCGTAGAAAGATTAATAAAAAATTTCATAGTGAGATTCAAAAAAAGAAAAAAGGCTGGCTTTGATAAGATTCTTACTCCTCATAATGCGGAATGATTAGAGTAAAAATCTCCCTTATATCAAAGACAGCTTTTTCTTGTTCGTATATGCTTTATGAAACTTTTTTCAAAAACGATGAGTGACTATTTATTTTCCTGCGGGTTTATCCTTTGGAAGTATCTGATTTAAGAGAATAGCAACGATAGTTGCTAATACAACAGGAGATTTACCAAAGATTGTTGTAACCCAATCAGGGAATGTTCCTAAAGACGCAGATGCCTGTGTAACACCCATTCCCATTGCGACTGCTAAACCAACAACAGAAGTATTTCTATAAGTCATTGGCTGAGAAGTAATTAATTTAATACCTGTCATAGCGATAGAAGCGAATACAGAAATAGTAGCGCCTCCTAAAACGCATTGAGGGATTGTTGTTAAAAGAGCAGAGAATTTAGGAACGAGTCCAGCAACTAAAATAATAACAGCGGCAAGGCCTAAAATCATACGGTTAACAACTTTTGTTGTTGAAACGATACCAACGTTCTGGCTATAAGTTGCAGTAGGAAGCCCACCGATAAAAGCACCAAGAACGTTAGTTACGCCATAGCAAAGAATACCACCTTGTAACTCCTGATCAGTAGGTTCTCTATCAAGCCCACCAATTGTTGTAGCAGAGAAGTCACCGATCGCTTGCACGGAATTGATTGCGAATAAAAGACCGATTGCTACAGAAGCTGAAATATTGAAATGAATTCCAAAATGCATTGGATGTGGCACATAAAGAAGACCAGCATCTCCAACTGCTGAGAAGTCAACCATACCAGCTGCGATTGCAACGATATATCCAGCGATCATACCGATTAAAATAGAAGCTAACTTGAAAAATCCCTTCGTAAAATGATTTAAAAATGTTACAACTGCTAAAGTAAAAATAGCAATTGCCCAGTTTTTCCAAGAGCCGTAACTTGGAGAACTCGTACCTCCAGCCATATAGTTAATAGCAGTAGGATAAAGAGAAAGTCCAATTGAGAATACGACTGTTCCAGTGATAAGAGGTGGGAAGAACTTACGAAGCTGTTTAATAAACAAACCGACTACAAACGCTACAACACCACCGATGATCTGAGCCCCCAGAATCGTGCCAATGTCGTACCCTTCTGCGATTGCAGACATACTAGGAACGTAAGCAAAACTTACCCCCATAATCACTGGTAAACCAGAACCAAAATATTTACCGATTGGGAATAATTGTAATAGAGTGGAAATTCCAGCAATAACGAGTGCCGCCTGAATTAAAATAACTTTATCGGCGTTACTTATTTGTCCTGCACCAGCTACGATAATTGAAGGAGTTACACAACCTACAATCATTGCAACAACATGTTGGAGTGCAAGTGGTAGTGCCTCACCAAAGCGAGGAACGCCGTTTAAGTCAAATACAGAAGCATGTTTTTTCATCTTTACATCATTAGCCATAAAAACTCTCCTATTCATTTCTTATATGTAGTTTATGAAGTTGTGAAAAAAGTGACACACATACTGAACACTCAATCTAAATTGTATTAGTCACAATATATTATAGTATATATAATATAAAAAAACAAGGTTCATAATTGTATTTTTATAAAAAATGCATATATAAAAAATAGAAATAATACAAGAATTATGTCAAAAAAGCTAAAAAGTAAAAAGAGGTACGGAACTGAAAAATATACATATAAAGACTGATAATTAAATAACAAATGGCGAATTGTTAATAAAAAAACTAAATTGACAAATAAAATTGAACATGATACATTGATGAATATAGAGAATAGATCGAATAATCAATCTATAAAATGCAGTCTTTGGAAGACAGGAGGTATTGTATGGGAATTTATGTAATTACAGGTGGAACAACAGGGATTGGTGCACAGGTGAGAAAAATGCTGGTAGAAGAAGGCCATGAAGTCTTTAACTTGGATTTTAAAGGAGGAGATTATTTAGCAGATCTTTCAAAACCAGAAGGAAGAAAAGGTGCCATGGAAGCAGTTTTTGAGAAGTATCCAGATGGCATTGATGGTCTTATTTGTAATGCTGGTGTTGGACCAGTTTTTCCACCAACCGCTATTTTTTCCTTAAATTTCTTTGCTAGTACACAAATGGCAGAAGGGCTTCGGCCTCTTTTAAAGAAAAAAGGAGGGTGTTGTGTTGTAACATCTTCAAATTCCATTACCAATCATACAGTTCGTGAGGACTGGGTGGATATGCTTACGAATGTCAATGATGAGGAGAGGGTTCTTGAAATTGCTAAGGAAATCCCAGATAATCTAAGACCTCATGCTTATAGTTCATCAAAACATGCATTGGCTCGTTGGGTTAGAAGAGTTTCTCCATCTTGGGCTACAGATGGACTCCGCATTAATGCAGTTGCTCCAGGTAATACGACAACCCCAATGACAAAGGGGATGACAGAAGCGCAGATGGATGCAGCACTTTTAATACCAATTCCAACTCGTTATGGCAGGAAAGAGTTTCTTGATGCAGAGGAAATTGCCAATGGTATTGTATTTTTGGCATCAAAAAAAGCAAGTGGAATTAATGGAGCTATTTTATTTATTGATGGTGGTATTGATGCATTGCTTCGTTCAGAAAGATTTTAAGGAGGTTTCTTATGAAGGTATTAGAACAGTTTGTGGATTGTATGAAACGTGGGGACAATGTAGGGCTTGCAGATTTATTTGATGATTATGGTGTGCTTCATGACTCCTCCTTAATAAAAATTGGGAAGGATACGATGCATTTAGAAGGTAAGATGGCGGTTGAAATGATGTTTCATCATAAATTTGGGTTTAATGGGGGAGCATTTCCAATTTATAGTGTAAAATATCAATCCGATCGAAATGTATGGTATATGATTCAATATGGCGAGCACATCGTGCCAGTATCCGCAGATCTTTGTAGTGTGACAGAGGAAGGAAAAATTAAACGATTAAATATTTATCCATTATAAAGGATAGTAGAAATTA
>UQVN01000193.1 GCA_900544525.1 uncultured Eubacteriales bacterium | reverse complement strand
TATAATAGATAGCAACAAAAATCTTTCATTTAGCGTTACAGAGTAATAAACTGTATTACGCTCTTTAATAAAGGAGAAGTTTATGAAAAAAAATAATCTTGTAAAAACTTTTATGCGTATTTTTGCCGTGCTTGCATCCGTTGGAGGCGTTCTCTTTTTATTCCGTGATAAAATTCTTTCTTGCACGATTGTCCAAAGATTTTTGGATTCCAAAGAAGATTGCCCTCTTTGTTCAAAACTTCGTTCTTATCAAGAAACTTCTGACCTTATGACAGAAGAAGTCGATCCCGATGAAGAGGCTTTTGAACACGCATTTGATACCGATCCAACAACAGCTCGCGAATACGTTTCTTTAAATATCAATCCACATCGTCCAGTGGATTCAGAAAATATAACAACCGAATAATACAAAAAAGTCCTTTTCCAAAAGATGATTATTCAATCTCTTTTACTGAAAAAGGACTTTTTTTATGAAACTCTTATTCTTCCGTTGAATATCCTACTGCTATTTTCTCGCGTATTTTAACATTTCTTTTAATTCATCCACTTCAAATTTATAATTGGTATTGCAGAAATGGCAATTAACTTCAATTGGTTCTCCATCGTCGATCATTTCTTGAATATCTTTTTGTCCAATACTGATCACTGCTTTTCCAACTTTTTCTTTGCTACAATCACAATAAAACTGTGTTGGAATTTTATCCATAATTTTAATTCCAAATTCTCCAAGAAGTTCTTCCATCATCTCTTCTGGCATTTTTCCTTCTTCTAAATAAGCAGTTACGGATGTAAACTCAGCCAACTTCTTTTCTAATTTTGAAATCAATTCTTCATCGGCAAATGGCATAAGCTGAATAATGAATCCGCCTGCTTGGCGAACAGTATTTTCTTTATTCATTAACACACCAAGGGCTACAGAAGAAGGCACTTGTTCTGATGTTGCAAAATAATAAGTTAAATCTTCCGCAATCTCTCCTGATACAAGCTGTGTTTGTCCTACATATGGCTCTTTTAAACCAATATCCTTGATTACGCTTAATACACCAAGATCTAAGGCACGACCAACATCTAATTTTCCTTTGCTGTTTGGTGGAAGCATAACATCTGGATTGTTAACACATCCTTTTACATTTGCTTTTGAATCGGCAGTTACCGTTAAACCACCAATTGGTCCACTACATTTAATCTGAAGTGTTAATACGTCTGTATCGTTTTTACACATACTTCCCATCATAGCACCAGCCGTTAAAAGTCTTCCCAATGCCGCTGTTGCCACAGGGCTTGTATTATGGTGTTGTCTTGCAGTTTCTACTAAATCTTTTGTATAGCTGGCAAAAAAACGAATTTGATTATCTCCAGCTGTTCCACGAATAATATAATCTGACATAAAATGATTCCTCACTTTCTTACTCTTTTTCTTCTTCATAGTATTCATATTGTTTGCCTTCTTGGAATTTCTCCCTTGCAACAATATAAATTCTCTCGCTCGTTTCCTTTGGCTCTTCTTTTGTAAAAGCATCATAAGCAGTCACAAATTCCATTCCCGCTTCTTCAATGGCTTCTTTTACTTCTTCTAAGGAATAGGCTTTTTGATAATGAACCTCTTCATACTTACGGTATAGGTCATCCTCTTCTTGCACAAAAATACTAAGACGATATTCATTTATTTTTGAATCTTCATCATAATAATTATCCCAAATAAAACTCATCTCTTCTCGATCTTCTGCAATCGTTTTATCGGCTAATTGTGTTCGATACTTATATTCTGTATTCATATCAAAAATAAAATACCCTCTTGGCTCTAAATAATTATTAGCAAGCTTAAATACCTTTACAAGATCTGCTTTTTCTGTTACATAATTCATACTATCGCAAATACTTACAATAGCATGAACGGTTCCATAAAGTTCAAACTCTCTCATATCCTGTAATAAATATAAGATTTGTTTTTCGGAGTCCATTGATTTTTCTCTTGCAATTTCTAGCATATCAATGGAATTATCGATTCCAATCATATCATATCCAGCATCGGAAAGTAATTCTGTCATATTTCCTGTTCCACAGCCTAAATCTGCTACAATGCCTTCTTGAACTCCATATTCTTTTAAAAGCCCGATTAAATAATCTGCCCATTCTTCATATGGAATGTTATCCATAAAATTATCATAGACATAGGCAAAGGCTTCATAACTATCTGGTCTTTCCATTTGTTCCATTTTATAATCCCTCGATTCCTTGAGATTTTATCATATATCATGAACAATTATACGAAAGTATCGTTGTTCTGTCCACTCTTTCTTTTTTATGCTATTGTTCCTTCCTTTATCGATTTTCTTGAAACCAATGAAGCATTTTCTCCTTTTCCCCTTTCGGAAGTTTCTTATGATATACTTCCTCATAAAGCCATTTTAAATTTTTACTATGCAAATATTTCTTCATTTCGTTTTCAGCTTCTAACATAACAACATGGATCAGACAAGGACATTTCTTATATTCTTCTGGCACATGATCTTGATCCAATAAAATATTATTTTGTCTGATTTCGGCACATTGAAAAAAAGGTTCTTTTCCTTCAATCGCCTCCACAACATCTAAAAAAGTGATTTCTTCCGCTCTTTTTGCTAATACATATCCACCTTTTACTCCTGGTACCGATGCTACGATTTTATTTTTTGATAACTTTCCATATACTTTTGATAAATAAGTCTCAGAAATCCCTTGAAATTTCGCCAACTCTTTTATTCCAACTGTTTCTTCCATTTCCACCATATATAATAAACAGTGTAACGCATACTCAACACCTACTGAAAATTTCATGACTACTACTACACACTATACTTGAATCAAATATAGAAATGTTGCTCCTTTCTTTTATTTCCATCAATTTATCTTATCAATCATAGCTTATTATTCTTCTTCCTTCAAGATCCTATTTGAAATTAAATTTCCTTTCGTGTTCTATCTTTTTTATTTCTATCTTCTATGATTTTTTTGTTGACAAATCGAAAAATCTCTTATATTATAATTAAAGACAATATTTATCGACGATATAATAAGTCTTTAATAAAAAATAAAAAAGGAGAAATCTTATGTTAACAGAAAAATTTTATGAAGTATTAAAACACGAAGGAGTTGTATCCATTACCTCTTGGGGAGAAGGAGAACCTCATGTAACAAACACTTGGAACTCTTATCTTGTAATTCAAAAGGAAGATACGATTTTAATCCCAGCAGCGGGTATGCATAGTACAGAAAATGACGTAAAACAAAACAACCGCGTAAAAGTCACATTAGGAAGTAAAGAAGTGTTAGGATTTAATAATTACCAAGGAACAGGATTTTTAATCGAAGGAATCGCTTCTTTTGTAGAATCTGGAGAAGAGTACACTCTTATGAAAGAAAAATTTCCATTTTTATCTCGTGTATTAAAGATTAAAGTTACTTCTCTAAAACAATTACTCTAATTTACTCATTTTTATTGTCTATTTTTATCTCACACTCTATTTTTGAGACGGTTATTTCTTTCCCTACTTTATAACGAATCTATCCATAACCGTCTCAAAAAAGAATTGACAGTCCCTTTTTAATATGCGATAACTTTCTTAGTAACTTATATTCTTATACAAAAAACAAAGATATCGATTTGATATAAAAGGAACAATTCCCTATGATAAAAAATAAAAAAAACAGTTATAAAAAATTTTGTCTGCCCATTTTATATTTGATTGTCTTTTCCAGCGCCTGTTTTCTTTTTTGGGCTGAAAGAAATCACCAAGAAGAAATTACAATCAAAACTCCCTTAACCTATTCTGGATACGATGTTTATGAAAATCAAATATGTGTTGGGCAATACTATTATTCTTTTTCAAAAGAAGGACTACAATTTTATTTATTAAACCCTCGTAAAGACTCCTCTTTATCCACTCCCCTTTCTCTCACTGGAAGAATAGAGTCCAATACAGAAGAGATCAAACAGCTAAAAAAACACCTATCTTCTATCACCCAGTTTTCTACAAAAGAGTTAAACGCATTAACAACGGATACGTTTTTCTTAGAACAGCGTCCTCTCTCAACAAAACAATGGATCCTGATAGGAATTGCTTGTCTTTTAGCTTTCTTTTCTATTTTCTCTTGTATTAAAACAGTTATTGAACAGAACAAAAAAAGCCATTGAATTAGACTATTTCCTAATTCAATGGCTTTTCATTGCTCTATTGTTATTTTAATTTTGCTTCGGTTTTTGCAAGAAATTTTTCACTTTCTACAATAAATCTCTCATGAGTTCCCTCTCCAATTTTTCCCACATTATCAAATGCTTCTACATGGAATACCAATCGTTTTCTATCGATTTCAACTAATTCTGTATTACAAGTAATGGTGCTTCCAATTGGACTTGCAGAGAGATGTTTTACATTGACTGATGTTCCAACAGTTGTTAACCCTTCTTCTAACTCTTTTCCTGCTAATGTCCATGATGCTTTTTCCATTAAAAGAATCATAGCAGGTGTTGCATAGACATTCATTCCACCGCTTCCAAGAACGGCTGCTGTATTATCTTTTGTTACTTCTTCTGTTTCTTGCCATTTCATTCCTACTTCTAATGCCATATCCTTTTCTCCTATTCTACTCCTTCTTATTGTTATCCCTTGTTTTTCAAAAACAAAGTATACCTTGCTCAAGGTTTTAGCCTTTCCATTACTTCTAGCAATGCACACTTTTATACATATTTTACCATAGAAGGAAACAGTTGAAAAGGATTCGTTTCTTATGATCTTTTCTTATAACTTTGGAGAATCTTCATGTTTTAATACATCGTTGATTCCATCAATATCCGTATCGATATCTTCTACACTAACTCCTCGTTTCTTTTCTCTCTCTTCTTCTTTCTTCTTCCGAGTCATAATACCACCGATTCTTCCCGTTTCTTTTGCTGATAAAGACTTCCAACCGTGTTCTATCACTTTATCATAAAGTCCTAATTCTTTTGCAATTTCATATTTCATCTTCTGATCCTTAGAAAGTTGTTCTAAAGACATAGAATTTCGAATCATCTTTAATTCTTTTTTTGTATTGTTTTTTGACATAACAAAACCACACTCCTTTTTTATAAAGTGTGGCCCATTTTTTATGATTTTATACCTATTTTCATTCTGATTTTCCTGCCAGATAATTAATAAACTGTTGAGCTGTTCTTCCTGAAATTCCTCCATGGCTCAATTCCCATTTATTGGCTTCTGCACAAAGTTCCTCTTCTGATAGAGTAATCGTTGGATATTTTTTAGCCAGTTCTACAACAATTTCGTAATACTCTTTTTGCGTTGGTTTGGAATAATTAATCGTAATACCAAATCGGGAAACTAATGATAATTTTTCCTGCATGGTATCAGAACGATGCAATTCATCTTTTGACATATCAGAGCGATCGGACCATGTTTCTCGAATTAAATGACGTCGATTAGACGTTGCATAAATCAACACATTGTCTGGCTTTGTCTCTAATCCACCTTCGATAACGGCTTTTAAAAACTTATATTCGATTTCAAACTCTTCAAAAGATAAATCATCCATATAAATAATAAAACGATAATTTCGATTTTTAATCTGTGCAATGACACTGGATAAATCTCTAAATTGATGTTTATAAATTTCAATCATGCGAAGTCCTTGATCGTAATATTCATTAATAATCGCCTTAATACTTGTAGATTTTCCTGTTCCAGCATCTCCAAAAAGCAGACAATTATTTGCCTCTCTTCCTTCCACAAAAGCTTTCGTATTATCTACTAACTTCTTTTTTTGAATTTCATATCCAATTAAATCATCTAACAAAACTTGTTCTGTATTATTAATTGGTTGGAAAATAGCACCTTTTTCCCCGCTCACAATGCGGAATGCTTTATTGAGCCCAAACATTCCAACACCATAGGCACGATAGAACTCGGTTACAAGTTCAAAAATATCGTTTTCATCTTTGGCTTGTTCTATTTTTTCACTTAACGCTTGTACTTTTTCACTTACATTTTTATTATACATTCGCTCTTTTTTTCCAACAGCCTCATAGTGACAAATGGTTGTAAAACAATCAATTTCCAAGTCTTTTTCGATTTGTTCAAAGGAAAAATCAAATAGTTTTTTAAAAATCTTAAAATCTCCTTTTGCAAAATGATTCACCGTTTTTCCAATACTAGCACCTACTTTTTCACAAGTGATACTAAATGGATTTTCATTTGTTATAAGCAAAAAGGTTAAATAATTATGCCATAGATTTTTATCAAATCCATACTGAGTCGCAATATCTAGCAACTTATGAATTTCCTCATAGATTCTTGTAATTAAATTTTCATTGGAAACAGCTTTCTTCTCATAATCTTCGAAAATACTTGCTAAATTCAATAAAATACTATCCTCTTCAAACTCTCGATAGATTACTAACTTTGATATTTCTCGAAACATTCTCTAACTCCCTTTCCTATCGAATCTTTTTTGCAATTTTAATATTATATTTTTGTATTATATCATAATTTTCTATAAAAAGTGAGCCTATTTTTATAAAAAAACGAAATTCTTATACCCTATT
>UQVN01000192.1 GCA_900544525.1 uncultured Eubacteriales bacterium | reverse complement strand
TAATTTAAATACTTTTTTCTCATAAGTCAAATTCCTTTCATTAATTTTTTATGGGTATAAAAAGTAAACTCTTTTATTCTATCAATTAATTACGATTAATACCATGACACATCTTGCAAATTATATATTCTTTGTGATTTATCCGTCAAAATATGATTAGAATTATTCTCCTTCTTTTAAGAGTCACTTATGTAAAATGTGTAACCGAAATATAATTTCTTAATTTGTAAAAAAATAAGACCTTTCAATCTCTTGAAAAGCCTTATTTTATAGGGTTTTATTCTCGTTAATCTAAATTAGTCAACTTTGATGATTTCTTTTTTGTTGTAAGAACCACAAGCTTTGCATACTCTATGAGGCATCATTAATTCACCACATTTGCTGCATTTTACTAATCCAGGTACACTCATTTTCCAGTTTGCTCTACGTTTGTCACGTCTAGCTTTAGAAGATTTATTCTTTGGACAGATTGACATTTCCGTTACACCTCCTTCGATTTGTTAAAGATATCGCGAATAGCTGCCATTCTTGGATCTGGCACCTTTGTATCGCACTCGCATTTTGTAGTATTGCGATTTGCACCACATACTGGGCAAAGCCCCTTACAATCTGGTTTACACAGAACTTTCATTGGCATTGCCATAACGAGTTCGTCATACACAAGTACATCTGTATCCAATTCTGAGCCTTCCATAAAACTCATTTCAGTCAGATTTTCTTCGTTGTCGTCTTCTTCGTCTTCAGAAAAATCCAATACTTTATTAAAAGAAATTGGAAATTCCCACTTCACATCTTCTAAACAACGATCACAAGGAAGTAAAAGGGTTGCATCAAAATGACCAACTGCCCGTACTTTTTTCTTGCCAGCACTTGTTAAGTCAAGAACAACTTGACTCTTATCCACAAATGGATAATGCATTCCGTTGAATTCGAAATCTTCCATAGAAATCTCGCATTCATGATGTTCTGTTTTTGCTTGATTCGACAAAATCTCTGATAAGTTTATTAGCATAATATCTCCTAATTTTCCATACCTTGATAATTATACATACAACCTTTCTGTTTGTCAACACAATTTTTAAAATTAGACAAGTATTTTTACTTGACACCTTCTTGTCCGCATAAATTCAAGGTTTTCATTCTTTTTTCTCTTGTTTCTTTTTTATTTTAACAAAGGATTTGGCTACTTTCAATAGTTTTCCCAAATCCTAACGATGTGAAACACACGATACAAGTTTCTCACGTTCCCGAGCAGTCGTCATATAAGACATGAATACTCTTGCATGACTCGTTTCTTCCACGTAAATAAGCGAAAACACGCCCATATTAGGCGTGTTTCCTTTTTCTTATACTAATGCAACTGTATCTCTTGCAATCATAAGCTCTTCATTTGTAGGAACACAAAGAACTTTTACTTTAGAATCTGGTGTTGAAATTACACGTTCTTCTCCTCTAAAGTTATTAACAGAAGAATCAAATTCTACTCCCATGAATCCTAAATAAGAGCAAACTTCTTCTCTTGTTAATGGATCGTTTTCACCAAGACCTGCTGTGAATACGATTGCATCAACGCCATTCATAGCTGCTGCATAAGAACCAATATATTTTGCTACATGGTAACGGAAAATATCTAAAGTAAGTCTTGCTTGTTCATTTCCGTTATCTCTTGCATCTTCGATATCACGGAAGTCACTAGATACACCTGAAAGACCTAAAACTCCTGACTTTTTGTTGAGAACGTTCATCATTTCTTTTAAAGAAAGATTTTCTTTTCCTGCAACATATTCGATAATGGCTGGATCGATATCTCCACTTCTTGTTCCCATGATAAGACCTTCAAGTGGTGTGAATCCCATACTTGTGTCCACAGATTTTCCATGATCCACTGCACAAACACTTGCACCATTTCCAAGATGGCATACAATAATTTTCATATCTTCATAGTTTCTTCCGAGAATCTCAGCTGCACGTTTTGATACATAGCTATGAGATGTTCCGTGGAAACCATAACGTCTTACGCCATATTTTGTATAGTATTCATTTGGAAGACCATATAAATAAGCTTTTGGTTCCATTGTCTGATGAAATGCAGTATCGAAAACGCCTACCATAGGTACTTCTGGCATTAATTCTTTACAAGCACGGATTCCAATTAAGTTAGCTGGATTATGAAGTGGTGCTAATTCGCAACATTCTTCGATTCCTTTGATTACTTCTTCTGTTAATAAAACAGATTTTGCAAATTTTTCTCCACCATGTACAACACGATGTCCAACTGCTCCAATTTCATCCATAGATGCAATAACACCTGTTTCTTTATCAATTAACTGATTAATTACGATTTGAATTGCTGCTTTATGATCTGGCATTGCTGCTTCAAATTTAATCTTATCCTGTCCTGGTCTTTTATATGTGAATACCCCATCAATTGTAATTCTTTCGCAAAGTCCAGATGCTAATACTTCTTCTGTAGCTGATTCAATTAATTGATATTTTAATGAAGAACTACCACAATTAATAACTAAAATATTCATAATGTACAAACTCCTTTTATTCTATCATGATAAATTGCTTTTCTCATTTCAACCCTATTATATCTAATTATTTATAAACGATAAACTCCCAATTTTTTTGCTTGTCTTTTCTATTTTACACAATTCGTATCGTTTAATCAATCAAACTATTGTATTATTTTATATCAAAGTTTGATTCCTAGTCCTATTATACACATATTTCCACAAGTGTACAATCTACAATTCTATTTAGATTGTATTTTTTTTAGTACACAAACTGTATCTTGTATTTTTCTTCTCATTCTCCTACAAGATAATGTGTTATTTTTTTAACATATTCCCTTTTTTCTCCTTTTTCTCTCCCTTGTCCTTTTCTAACATCTATATTATAATAGGGAAAATACAAATGATTAACGAAATGGCTCATGACCTAACGTGTATTAGGTACAAGAACCATAACTATATTGTCGTAGAAAGGAATCATTATGACTGTTACTGGAATTATCGCTGAATATAATCCTTTTCATAATGGACATGCTTATCATCTTGAAACTGCACGTCAGCTAACAAAGGCGGATTTTATTGTTGTTGTCATGAGTGGTAACTTTGTCCAACGAGGAACTCCTGCCCTTCTTAATAAATTTCTTAGAGCGAAGATGGCTTTATTAAATGGTGCTGATCTTGTTTTAGAACTTCCATGCGCTTTTGCAACAGGAAGTGCTGAATTTTTTTCAGAAGGATCTATTTCTATTTTACATGAATTGGGCGTTATCAATAACCTTTGCTTCGGCGCAGAAACTCCTAATATCCAACTCCTATCAACCATTGCTGATTTACTTTTAAATGAGACAACGTTCTTTAAAGAAACCTTATCAAAAGCACTCTCAAAAGGATTTACGTATCCGCAGGCAAGAAGTCAAGCACTTTTACACTGTTTATCGGATGATAATGAGAAAAGCACCTATGAATCTTTGCTCCAATCACCGAATAACATTTTAGGCATTGAATATTTAAAATCACTAAAAAGAAGAAACAGCCCCATTATTCCTTATGCAATTCCCCGTATTCATTCTGGATATCATGATAACGCTTTATCTGCTACTGGTATTTGTTCTGCTACCGCCATTCGAAAGGCATTACAAGATCCCTCTGCTTCTTTTCACGATCTACAGTCACAAATGCCGTCCTCTTCTTTTGCTATTTTATGGGAAGAATCCAAGCGAAGAGGATTTTTATCTGATGATGATCTTTCTCTTCCACTTCAGTATCGCTTGCTTGAAGTAAAAGACTATGTAAAATATTTTGATGTGAACAAGGAACTGGCAAATCGTCTTTTAAAAACCGCGTTACCATCCATGTCCTTTTCTGAACTCACACAAGCGTTAAAAAGTAAACAATATACAAGCACACGGATTCATCGTGCTTTACTTCATATTTTACTTGGAATTACAACGGAAGAAGTGAAAGGATATCAATCTCAACAATTTCGCTCTTATGCCAGAATACTTGGACTGAAAAAAAGAGCATTTCCTTTATTAAAAGAAATGCACGCTCATTCCAATATTCCTATTATTCAACAATCAACACGGTGGACACAGGATGATTTACCTCTTTCCTTCCCTCTTTTCCAACTAGATTTAAAAGCTCATGAACTTTATGAAATGATTCTTTTACAAAAATTCCATCTTCCATATGAGTGTTATGAGAGAGATCGCGGAAGAAAACCGCTTATTTTATAAACAAACTAGAATCTATGTATATATTGGCCTCGTTTTTCATACCTTTAATAAAAAACGAGGCTGTCTTTTTCTCATGAAACATTTAAAAAAATTAGCAGTTATTTTTATTTTTTTCTCCATCTTATGTTTCCCAGAAATTTCAATCAAAGGAAGTAAAGATGGTCTTCTCCTTTGGTATGATACAGTCGTTCCGACTTTGCTCCCTTTTATTATTTTATCCAACACTTTAATTTCCGTAGATGCCATCTCTTATTTTACTTACCTTTTTTACCCAATCTATCGGATTTTCCCAAAACTTCTTGATTGTTTGGCTTCTCTATTGATTATTGGATTTTTTTGTGGATATCCTATGGGTGCTAAAATGATTGACGATTTTATTGCTACTGGAAAAATGACTCGCACCCAAGGTACATTTTTGCTTTGTATCTGCAACAACGCAAGCCCTATGTTTTTAACTGGTTATGTAGTCATTGCCACCTTAAAAGGTGCAATTCCTACTTCCATTTTTTTATTTTGCATTTACTTCCCTGTTTTCCTCTTTTTCTTAGTGGGAATTATACTCAAACCAAAGCTTTTGCAAACACCTATGACAACTTCTTATCCCTCTAGACACCCTATGATTCACGATGAAATGGATATTATGACAAACTCTTTTTTCGTCATTTTAAAAATTGGTGGCTATATGATGCTTTTCTCCATCTTATCACGCTTTCTTTTATTGTTACCAATCTCTAACTATCCAACTCGTGCTATTTTACTGGGTCTGAGCGAAGTGACAACAGGAATCCGCTTTTTAAGCCTTCTCACTCTTCCGATGAACCAAAAAATAGCTTTGATTGGAGCAGCCGCAGCTTTTGGAGGCTTTTCAAGCATTGCCCAAACCAAAAGTGTACTCACTCAATCAAAGCTATCTATTTTACCTTACATAATATTGAAGTTTCTCTTCTGTATCCTTACTTATTTCCTGCTCTACGGATATCTCCTTTATTGTTCCTCTTGATAGGAATAAACATCCTCTTGGGACTCCATATCCTGTTGGTATCCTTCCATTACGGATTCTTCATTTTCTTCTTCATAAGTATCCGTTACTGGTTCTTGATACGTTTCTACTGGTGATTGTTGCTCATTGGAAACAGGAGTTCCGTAGAGACTTGCTTCAATTTCTTGACGATTTTCTACTACGGTTTCTAAATTTTCTTGAATTAAATCTAGCATCTCATTATATCTTCTCGCACCTTCCACAAGAGCCTGATTCATAATTTCCTCAATGGCTGTCAACTTCTCTTGTGTGTATTCCATGGCTCCAATGCGAATCGTATTGCTATCTGCATTTGCTCCATTTAAAATGGCATTTGCCTCTGCTTGGGCTTGTGCTACAATTTCTTGGGCATGGTACTCTGCTTGATTTACAATTTCTTGAGCATGTGCTTGTGCAAGTTGTATAATCTCATGTTCTGCCACAAGCCGCTCTGCTTCTGCAGACGCTTTCCCTACAATTTGTTCCGCCTGTTCTCTTGCGTCTGTTAAGATCCCTTCTTTATTTCTCATAATTTTTTGGCAACGTTCAATTTCTCCAGGCATTCTCATATGTAATTCCTGAATCATTTCCATTAATTCATCTTTTGGCACGATAATTTTCGAAGATGATAATGCTTGGAACCGACAACTATCTACAAATATTTCCAACTCACTAATTAAATCTTCGATGGCTTTTTTACTCATATCGAAATATCCTCCTTACGGCTGTCCCATAATAATTCTAGTTTTTTTTATACTTTTCCCTCATATACGGAATAACTCTCTCCGGTACAAATTGCTCAAACGCTCCTCCAAATAATGCAATTTCTTTTACAGAAGTCGAACTCAAATAAGCATATTCCTCACTTGTTGTAAAAAACATGGTATCTACATTTGGATTCAACTTACGATTCGTCTGAGAAAGTTGTAGCTCAAATTCAAAATCTGTTATCGCCCTTAACCCTCTTACAATAACAGTAGCCCCAATTTGACTGGCATAATCTACTGTTAATCCACTAAAACTTCCAATTGAAACATTCGGAAGTTCTTGCGTCACTTCTTCTAAAATCTTAACACGTTCTTCTACAGAAAACAATGGTGACTTTGCTTTATTATTTAACACTCCAATTACTAAACGATCAAATACACTTGCAGCTCTTTTAACTACATCTAAATGTCCTAATGTAATGGGATCAAAACTTCCAGGATATAATGCAATCTTCATCCAATTCTCCTTATCTACAAATAAATACGTGTTTATTTGTCTTGTATATTTTTTCTTTTATTATATGAAATCCTAAGGATTCCACATAAT
>UQVN01000191.1 GCA_900544525.1 uncultured Eubacteriales bacterium | reverse complement strand
ATATAAATTATTAACTTGCATTTATATGCTCTATTCGCTATAATTAAGTATAATTACGAAACGTACCCTCTGGTACAGAAAGGATTAGGTGTAATTTATGTCAAATCGTATTCATCACCCATTTAAAAGAGTTTTAGTTGCCAACCGTGGCGAAATCGCTATTCGTGTTTTCCGTGCTTTAAATGAACTTGGAATCACAAGCGTTGGTATTTATTCTAAAGAAGATAAATATGCAACATTCCGTACAAAAGCCGATGAATCTTATCCCCTTCGTCAAGATAGAGGTCCAATCGACGCTTATTTAGATATTGATACTATTATTAAAATTGCAAAAAAACATCATGTAGACGCTATCCATCCAGGTTATGGTTTTCTCTCTGAAAATCCTGACTTTGCAGATGCCTGTGCTAAAAATGGAATCGTATTTATCGGTCCAAAAGGCAATATCATGCGCAAAATGGGGGATAAAATCAGTTCAAAACAGCAGGCAATTAAATATGAAGTTCCAATCATTCCAGGAGTTGACCATCCTGTAAAAAATACAGAAGAAGCACTCGAAATTGCCGATATGGTCGGATACCCTGTTATGTTAAAAGCTTCTAATGGTGGTGGCGGACGTGGTATGCGTATCGTCGACACAAAAGAACAGATGGAAAAAGAATTTCGTGAAGCAAGAGATGAATCTAGAAAAGCCTTTGGTGATGATCAAATCTTCATTGAAAAATATTTAAGAAATCCAAAACATATTGAAGTACAGATTTTAGCTGATTCCTATGGAAATGTCGTTCACCTTTATGATCGTGACTGTTCGGTACAGCGCCGTCACCAAAAAGTAGTTGAATACGCACCTGCTTTTTCCATTCCAGAAAAAACAAGAGAAATTATTTTAGCAAGTGCTGTTTCCCTTGCAAAAGGCGTTGGCTACGAAAATGCTGGTACATTAGAATTCCTTGTAGATGCACAAGGAAATCCTTACTTTATTGAAATGAATCCTCGTATTCAGGTAGAACATACCGTTACAGAAATGGTAACAGGAGTTGACCTAGTACAATCTCAAATTTTAATCGCTGAAGGATATGGCTTAGAAGAATCTCCAATTAGCCTTCCATCTCAAGACGCGGTAACTATTCAAGGATATTCTATTCAGACTCGTGTTACAACAGAAGATCCTGCAAACAACTTCCTTCCAGATACAGGTAAAATCACAGTTTATCGTTCTGCATCAGGAAATGGTCTTCGTCTTGACGGCGGTAATGCTTGTACAGGTGCTGTTATCACACCATATTATGACAGCTTACTTGTAAAATTGATTTCTCATGATAGAACATTTGAAGGTGCGATTCGTAAATCTCTTCGTTCTTTAAAAGAAACTCGTATTCGTGGTATTAAGACAAATATTCCATTCTTAATTAATGTGTTAACACATCCACAATTTGCAACTGGTAATTGCTATACCACTTTTATTGAAGAAACTCCTGAGTTATTTATTTTACAGGAAAGCCAAGACCGTGCTACAAAAGTGCTCGAATTTTTAGGAAATCAGATGGTAAATATTCATCCATCAGAAAAACCAGAATTTCCAGCTTATCGCACTCCAAAAGTTGAAAAACCAGAAGGCTTAACTGGTTCTAGAGATAAATTTCTCGCTATGGGTGCAAAAGAATTTACACAAAGTATTTTAAAAGACAAAAAATTATATGTAACAGACACAACAATGCGTGATGCTCAACAGTCTCTTATTGCAACTCGTATGCGTTCCAAAGACTTATATGGCGCTGCTGAAGCTACTAATGTTATTATGGCAAATGGCTTTTCTGCTGAAGCATGGGGCGGAGCTACTTACGATACGGCTTATCGTTTCTTAAAAGAATCTCCATGGAATCGTCTTCGTACTCTTCGCAAATTGATGCCAAATACATTGATTCAAATGTTACTTCGCGCTTCTAATACCGTTGGTTACCGCAACTACCCAGATAACGTAGTACAAGAATTTATTAAAATGGCTGCTGATGAAGGCGTTGATGTATTCCGTATTTTTGATAGTTTAAACTGGATTGAAAATATGAAACTTCCAATTGCGTCCGCTCTTGAAACTGGCAAAATTGTAGAAGGTGCTATTTGCTACACAGGTGATATTTTAAATCCAAAGGAAACAAAATACACACTTGATTATTATGTAAATAAAGCATTAGAACTTGAGAAATTAGGTTGTCATATTTTTGCAATTAAAGATATGGCAGGGCTTTTAAAACCATATGCAGCAAAAGAATTATTCAAAACATTAAAACAAGAACTTCATATTCCAATTCATCTCCATACTCATGATTCTTGTGGAAATGGTGTAAGCACTGTTCTTATGGCCGCAGAAGCTGGTGTTGATATCGTTGACTTAGCTATTGAATCTATGAGTACATTAACAAGTAACCCTTCTATGAACGCTGTTGTTGCCGCTTTAGAAGGCTCTGAACGAGATACAGGATTAAATGCAAAAGATTTGACTTCTTTAAGCCATTACTATGCAGATGTAAGAAAAGTGTATGAACCTTATGAAAGTAATATGAAGACTCCAAATACAGAAATCTATCAATATCAGATTCCTGGTGGACAGTATTCAAACTTACAAGCACAGGCAGAACAGATGAATGCAGGAGATCGCTTTGAAGAAATCAAAGAATTGTATGCACAGGCAAATGATCTTCTTGGAAACATTATTAAAGTAACACCATCTTCCAAAGCAGTTGGTGATTTCGCAATCTTTATGTTAAAAAATGGCCTTACAAAAGACAATATCTTAACAGAAGGAAAAGACTTATCTTATCCAGACTCTGCCATTGAATATTTCTCTGGTATGCTTGGACAACCAGATGGAGGTTTCCCAGAAGAACTTCAAAAAATCGTATTAAAAGATAAGAAACCAATTAGCGTTCGCCCAGGTTCTTTAATGGAACCAGAAGACTTAGATGCAATTGCTCAAGGTTTAATCGAACGCCACAATCTATCCAACTTAAACGAACATGAACTTCGTCAAAAGGCAATTAGCTATGCTCTTTATCCAAAGGTATATGAAGACTACTGCCGTCACTTTGAAATGTATGATGATGTTTCAAAACTTGATAGCCATGTATTCTTCTATGGTCTTAGAAAAGGCGAAGAAACTTCTTTGAATATTGAATCTGGTAAAGACTTAATAATCAAATTTATTGATCAATCCGATCCAGATGAAGATGGTTTCCGTATTTTGACATTTGAAGTCAATGGTTCTATCCGTGAAATCCGTATTCAAGATAAAAACTTAACCGCCAATATCGATCGCAAATTAATTGCAGATAAAAATAATCCAGCTCACGTTGGATCTCCACTTCCTGGAACAATCACTCATATCTTCGTAAAAGAAGGCGATGTGGTAGAGCAAAACGCTCCTCTTCTTACAATCGAAGCCATGAAGATGGAAACAACAATTACAGCAAAATCTGCTGGTACCATTGGTTGCATTTATGTAAAAGAAGGCGAACAAGTACAGACACAAGACTTATTAGTTAGTTTTTAATGAAACTACATTTTCTATAAAACTTCATACCCATTTGAAAAGCAGTTATTCTATCGGATTAACTGCTTTTCCTCAATCTTGAAGGATATTTAAAAAATTTCAACAAAAAATAAATACATAATAGAAAAGAGCTATTACAAAATAAATCGTTATCAAACTTTTTATTCTGTGATAGCCCTTTTTTGTTATTTTATTTTACTTTTTTTGTGGCAGCAAGTGCCAAAGATCCTGGACCAATATGACAAGAGATACTTAAAGATAACTTATCCACATAAATCTCATAACCTGGAATGGCCTCTTCCACTTCTTTTTTAAACTCTTGTGCAGCCTCTTCATTATCGGTATGAGCGATGGCAAGCATCATTGTTCCTTCTTCACAATAGTTAGAAAAACGCTCTTCTAAATCTTTTTTCACTGCATTGATCATCATTGTTTTTGCCTGTTTCACAGTTCTTGCTTTAGCAAAAGCATCTAATTTTTCACCTTGAATTTGAAGAACTGGTTTTAAGCGAAGTAACGTACCAAGAGCGGCAGCAGCTGGTGTAACTCTTCCACCCTTCTTTAAATATTTTAATGTATCTACCATAATATAGATACTAGATTCTAAACGCTCGGTTTCTAATATTTCTTTAATCTCTGATCCACTTTTTCCTTGGTTTGCAAGATAAATGGCATCTAATACAGATTGTCTTTGTGTGACAGACACTCTTTGATTATTAACAACATGCACTTTTCCATCAAAGTCTCTTGAAAAAGCAAGCGCTGTCTCACAGGCTCCACTGAGACCACTAGACATTGGAATATGCACAACTTCTTCATGCTCTCTTAAAAGGTCTTTCCAAAGATTCATAATATTCTCAATCGAAGGCTGGCTTGTCCCAATATCGGCTCCTTCTTTTAACTTTTCATAAAATTCTTTTTGTGTTAATGTAATATCTTCAAAATAAGTTTCTCCATTAATATCAAAAGGCATTGGCACAATAGAAATTCCAAGTTCTCTTCCTTGTTCTTGTGTGATTCCGCTATTACTATCTGTTACTATTGCAATTCGACTCAACGTAAGCACCTTTCCTTTCTCATTCTATTATTTTCATCAACTATTTATTCTCTCAAATCGGTCATAAAATATATCAACAACTTTTCTACACAAATCGATAAAAATATACAAATGATTTATTTTGCGTAACTATGCCCTATTTTATCATTGTCACCTCTAAATGTAAAGGGAAAACCACATATCTAGCGGTTTTCCCTTGTAAAACTCTCTTAATTCAATATTTCTTCTATATTTAGTAGAAGCTTTTTACATTGCTCTTTGTTTTCCACTTGGCACAAATGCTCCATAAAGTCTTCATCTTGAAATTGTGCAATTAGTTCTTGTAACAGTTCTAAATATTCTATTTCTTGAACAAATCCAAGTATAATGATAAAACGGACAAGATGTTCGCTTTCCTCATTCCCCATCTCTTTCCAAACAATCGGTGTTTTTAACCTTGTAAATGCGATAAATGGTCGTTTTATATGTTCTTTGTCCGCATGAGGAATTGCCACTGGATAAGGAGACATCGGAATTGCCGTTGGATACTCTTCCTCTCTTTCTTTCATAGCTTTATAAAAACTATCTTCTACATAAGAAAGAGTCTTTAATTTGTCTGCCATTTTCTGAAAAAATTCTTCTTGATTTTCTACTTCCATATCCAGTTGAATCAGCTCTTCTTGTATCATATTGCTTTTCATTCCATCACCTAACTTTCCATTGTAATCCGATTGCTTACCTGCTTTTTTATTCTTTTTCTTTTTTTATTCATTTGGTCTTTGATAAAAATGACCATCTAATTGATCCGTTTTTAATACATTGATAAACGCCTTTGGATCCACAAGACGAACCCCTTCTTTTACTTTTTTCACTTCATCACTGGATACGACAGAATATACCATAGAACGGGTTTCATTGTCATAACAACCAGTTCCATTAAAAATAGTCGCTCCATGATTGGTACAATGTAAAATTACCTCATATACTTCCTCTGGATAGTTGGTAATAATAAAAAATGTATGCTTTCGATAATGTTTATGCAACGTGTGCAATACTTGTGTGGAAGCAAACTGGAAAATAATAGAATACAGTGCTTGATTCCATCCAAACAAATATCCTGCTATGATAAGCATAACTGCATTTCCACAAAGAATATAATTCCATGTATCTAAATGATATTTTTCTGATGCAAAAATAGCGATAAAATCGGTTCCTCCTGTAGAAGCTGCGGCTCTTAAACAGAGATTAATGGCAAATCCATTAATGATACCACCAAAAATGCAGATTAAAAGAACATCATATACAATAGGACGACTTGGAATCATGTCTGTAAAAATACTCGTACAAAAAATCATCAAACAAGAGTAAATCGTAAACTTTTTGCCAATTGTTTTAAATGCGATAACTGCAGGAATCGCATTCAATGTAATATTTACAATCGAAAACGGAATCGTAATATGCAAAAATTCCTTTCCAATGTCTTGCAGTAAAATAGTAAGTCCTGTAAATCCCCCTGGAAATAATCCCCCCGCATTGACAAACGTCTTAATATTCGTTGCCATAATAAGTGCTGCGATTAGGATACAAATAATTCGCTTTACCTCCTTACCAATATCCACTTTCGCCTTGTCCACTGCCATTTTTCATACTCCTCCCTATATCTATATTTCTTCTTTTCGCGTTTTCAATTGTTTCTTTAAATCAATTAATTCATTATCTTTTTCATGAATTTCATTGCAAAGCTCTAAAAACTCTTCATTTTGTCCAACTTTAAATTGTTCATAGACTTGTCTTCCAATTTCCATATAAAGCTTTTCTGTCGCCTTATGGTTTTCATAAATTTTATTTTTTAATTTTTGGACTTCTAAAAAATCATCTGTCTTTTTGGAAACCTTATCAGCAGTCTTTATAATTGTTTTTCCAATTTCTTCTAAAAAATCAGTTGCCATTCTTTTTTCCTCCAATGTATCTTTTTCTACAAGTATAGCATTTCTTTTTTCATTCGAATAGTTTTTTTAAACTTTCTTATTATTT
>UQVN01000190.1 GCA_900544525.1 uncultured Eubacteriales bacterium | reverse complement strand
CATTTTAGTTTTATAAAAAAGAGGCGATTCGAGAAGAAAAGGAAGTGTAAATATATTATGTTAGACGGAAAAAAAGCCATTTTTAGTGGTATGCAGCCAACAGGAACGATTACATTGGGAAATTATTTGGGGGCTCTTAAAAACTGGATCAATCTTGATCCAAACGAATATACTTGTTTTTTTAGTATTGTAGATATGCATTCCATTACCGTAAGACAAGATCCAGCCACTCTTAGAAAACAGGCTAGAAATCTTTTAATGTCTTACATTGCAGCAGGAATCGATCCAGAGGCTTCTTGCATCTATTATCAGTCTCATGTATCTGCCCATGCAGAACTCGCTTGGATTTTAAACTGTTTTACTTATATGGGTGAAATGAATCGTATGACACAGTTTAAAGATAAATCATCAAAACATCCAGAGAATATCAATACAGGACTTTTTACTTATCCTGTATTAATGGCAGCAGATATTTTATTATATCAAGCGGATCTTGTTCCAGTTGGAATCGATCAAAAACAACATTTAGAGATTACAAGAGATATTGCAAATCGTTTTAATAGTATTTATGGAGACGTTTTCACAATCCCAGAACCATATATTGGAAAAGTTGGAGCGAAAATTATGAGTCTTCAAGAGCCAACAAAGAAAATGTCAAAATCAGATGAGAATCCAAATGGTTTCATTTCTATTTTAGATGATGAAGCAACCATTTTACGCAAATTTAAGCGTGCAGTTACCGATTCTGACAGCTGTATTTCTTATTCCGAAGACAAACCAGGAGTGAAGAATTTAATTGATATTTACAGTGTTGTGACAGGACAAAGTGTGGAAGCAGTGCTGGCGGAATTTGATGGCTGCGGATATGGAGTATTAAAACAGCGTGTAGGAGAAGCGGTAGCGGCTGAGTTAAAACCACTTCAAGATCGTTTCTATGATTTAAGCAAGAACAAAGATTATATTGATAGCATTATTAAGAATAACGCGGAAAAAGCCGCATATTATGCAAATAAGACACTGCGCAAAGTGCAGAAAAAAATTGGTTTTCCTGAAAAAATTCGATAGGAGTAATAAGATCTATGAACTTAATTGAGATTATAAAAGTAATCATCATCGGTATTGTAGAAGGAATCACAGAATGGCTTCCAATTAGCAGTACAGGACATATGATTCTTGTGGAGAAGTTTTGGCCATTACAGCAAAGCGAAGCTTTTGTTAGTATGTTCAATGTTGTTATTCAGCTAGGGGCTATTTTGGCAGTTATTGTTTTGTTTTTCCATAAGCTGAATCCCTTTTCGCCGAAATACGATCGACAAGAAAAAAGAGATGTTTGGGAGCTTTGGTTTAAAGTGCTTGTAGCAACGATTCCAGCTGCCATTTTAGGGCTATTATTTGATGATTGGCTTGATGAGCATTTCTACAATTTTGAAACAGTTGCTTGTACCTTGATTCTTTATGGTGTTTTATTTATTATTGTAGAAAATTGGAATCGTGGAAGACGACCAAGAATCAATCAATTTTACTCTATGACGTATCAGACAGCTCTTTTTATTGGAGTATTCCAAATTTTAGCACTTATTCCAGGAACTTCTCGTTCTGGTGCGACTATTATTGGAGCTATGTTGCTTGGATGTTCTCGCTATATTGCGGCAGAATTTTCTTTCTTCCTTGCAATTCCAGTTATGTTTGGAGCAAGTGGGCTTAAAATTGTAAAATTTATAAAAGATACTGGCGGATTTTTCTCAATGCAAGAAATGATGATTCTTCTCATTGGGATGGTTGTAGCGTTTTTCGTATCCCTTATTTGTATTAAATTGTTAATGGGATTTGTAAAACGACATGACTTTAAAATTTTTGGATATTATCGAATTATCTTGGGAATTCTATTACTGGCTGTATGGTTAGTGCCAATGATACAAGGATAATACACATAACATAGATTGTGTAAACGATAGGAGCGGACTATGATGTACATTATGTACCAATAGTTCGCTTTTTATATATGATAGGAAATTTTGTTTCCTGTCATAGATAAAAGCATTGGGTGCAAACGATGTATAGCTGGTAGATAGGAAATCTTGATGGATACAAATGAGTAAAGGAGGAGCATATGAAAAAAGCATTACATTTTCTTTCTAGCAGGTTATTTGCCATAAGTTTTATTATTTTATTACAATTTTTTTGGTCAGCTCTTTTGTTAATGAAAATCGGCAGTCATGCTGGAGAAGTAAGATTTGTACTGTGGTGCTTAAGTGTTATTATTTCCATTTGGCTTTTGAATAAATGGGATAATCCTGCCTATAAGTTAGCTTGGATTATACCAATTTTAATGTTTCCGACCTTTGGTGGTATGTTATACTTAATTTTTGGAAATAAAGAACCTACGAGAAGGCTTAGAAAGAAGTTAGAATATGGATATGCCTTATCAAAACCACTGTTAATTCAGAAAAAAGAAGTAAGGGATAAATTATATCAAAAGGATATTCGGATTGGAAGGCAAAGTGAATATTTAATAAAATATGCCAATTGTCCTGTTTATGAAAATACAATTTCGAAATATTTAGAAAGTGGAGAGGCCTATTATACAACATTAGTAGAAGAGTTAAAAAGAGCCAAAAAGTTTATTTTTCTTGAATTTTTTATCATTGAAAAAGGAATGATGTGGAATACCATTTTGGATATTTTGTTAATGAAAATACGAGAAGGTGTAGAAGTTCGTGTGATTTATGATGATGTTGGCTGTGTAACAAAACTTCCTTACCGTTATGAAAAACATTTGACAGAACTTGGAATCAAATGTGTTTCATTTAATCAGTTTATACCAATTTTTTCTTTGGCATTAAATCATCGAGATCATAGAAAAATTGTAGTCATTGATGGTCATACTGCTTTCTCAGGAGGGATTAATCTAGCTGACGAATATATTAATGAAGTGAAGCGATTTGGACATTGGAAAGATACTGGAATTATGATAAAAGGCGAAGCCGTATGGAATTTTACCGTTATGTTCTTACAGATGTGGAATAGTATTATACGAACAGATAGCCACTTTAGTTTTTATCAGTATCACTACGCTCTTGATTGGTTTCAAAAGCAAAATAGAGTTTGGAATGAAAACGTATATGCAACCGAAGAAAAGAAAGATGAAAAAAAGAGTTTTTGGGAAAATGATGGATTTGTTCAACCCTATGGGGATAGTCCTCTTGATCAAGAAATCGTTGGAGAGAATGTTTATTTAAACTTAATTAATCAAGCAAAAAATTATGTATATATAACAACCCCATATTTGATTATTGATAATGAAATGATGACAGCTCTTTGCCTTGCCGCAAAGAGAGGGGTGGATATCCGAATTATGACACCAGGGATTCCCGATAAAAAATTAACGTTTTTACTAACAGAATCTTATTATCGACAGCTCATTGGTGCAGGAGTAAAGATTTATGAATATACACCAGGATTTTTACATGCAAAAATGATGATTGCCGATGACGAAGTAGGGACAGTGGGAACGATTAATTTAGATTATCGAAGTCTATATTTACATTTTGAGTGTGGCGTTTTTTTATATGCCACAAAGACTATTTTAGATATCAAAGAAGATATGCTTCGGATTATGAAGGCGAGTCATCAAGTGGAAGAAGAGGAATGTCAAAAGAATTGGTTTCAATCATTGCTCCAATGTATTTTAAGAGTATTCGCTCCTTTGATGTAAAGAATAGGCTTGCGAGCAAAATAAGAATTTAATATAATTAAAAATAGTCTAGTCATACAAAGGAAAGTCAAATTATTACGTTGATACAGGCGGGTTTATGTGGCTATTTAATCGCCATAAAACAGAAAAGAAAAATGGAGAGAGTAAGATGTATCGGATATTAATTGTAGATGATGAGAGAATTGAAAGAAGGGGGATCCGCTTTCTGTTAAGAAAAATTGGTGTGGAAATGGAAGTGATGGAAGCGTCCAATGGAAAGGAAGCTTTGGAATATCTACAAAAGCAAGAGGTAGATATTTTATTTACCGATGTGAAAATGCCATTTATGGACGGGTTAGAATTAATTCAAAATGTTGTACCTAATCATCCCCATATGAAAACGGTTATATTCAGCGGATATAGTGAATTTGAATATGTAAAACATGCTTTGACATTGGGAGTAAAAAATTATATTTTAAAGCCAGTGGATCCAAAAGAGTTTGAAAAAACGGTGTCTCAAATTATGAGAGAATTAGAACAAGAACAATTGCAAAAACAGTTGAAAGAAAAAGAGAGTAATTTTATGAAAGAACATATTTTATACTCTTTAGTCAACGGAACGCCAGTGGAATCCATTTTGCAAAAGGTGGAAGGCCTTACAGAGTTTAGTTTTTTAAATGAATTTGGGCTATTGTTTTTAATTGAATTTTCGGAAGATTTTTTTGGAAAGATGGGGATTGATTTTCCGAAAATGTTAAAAAAACAAATTCAATGGGAGTTTACTTATTTAAATTTAAATCCACAGCAATGTTTATTGCTTGCCGATAAGGAAGCTTCTCTTGGAAGTGGAAGAAAGGCAGGGGAGGAATTGTATGCTTTTATTAAAAAGACATTTGATGTAGAGCCTTATATCGCGGTGAGCAAACCGTTAGGGAGTGTGGATAACTTAGCAAAAGAGTTTGAGAATCTTGAGCTATTAATGGAGAATAAATTTTATCAATCGGAACAACATGTATTTGTGGAAGAGGAAGAAGGAAACAATAATTTATTGGCGCAGATTAATGATGATATTTTATTAAAACAAATCCGTCAAGATCTTCGCATGAAAGATATAGAATCGTTAAAAGAACATTTTGAACGCCTTTGTGAGAAATATCGAAATCGTCAGGACTTTTCACAAGTCTATATTAAATTCATTTTTTCTAGCCTTTTAAAAGATTTTTATAGAAGTTTGCCAAAGGAGAGAGAAAACGAATTTAATAAAGATATCGATCGATTATATCGGGCAGATCAATTTTCTACGGTGATGGAAATTATTAATGGAACGATTCATTATTTAGAAGAAGAGTTTATGAGCAGTCCTTCCAATTTACATAAAGAAGTAGAAATTATAAAAGAATATATTGCAAATCACTATGGGGAAGAGATAAGTGTTGATAAATTAGCGGATATGGTTTATATGGCACCTAGCTATTTAAGCCATTTATTCAAAAAAGAAACGGGACAAAATTTAAGTAAGTATATTAAGTCTTATCGTATGGAGCAAGCAAAAGAAAAGCTAGAGAAGACGAAGGAAAAAATTGTAACCATTAGTTGTGAGGTAGGTTATCCAAATGTCTCCTATTTTTGTCAGAGTTTTCGTGAGTATTTTGGAGTGAGTCCGCAAAAGTACCGTGATATTGGAGGTGAGGAAGGGTGAGACAACCAAAATGGTTTAAAGATATGAAACTTCGAAATAAGTTGATCTTTAACTATTTTTGTTTTGGGCTTATTCCTTTACTATTAATCGGAAGTGTGGTTCTTATTGAAGTACAAGGAATTCTATATCGACAAGAGGCTGTTCGAAATGAAGATTATTTAAAGCAGGCCATTTCTAGCCTTGATGGACAAATAAAAGTGTATAATAATCTAAGTGATTATATTTCCTTTAGTAGCACGGTGGAGAGAATTTGTAATGATTCTTATAATTCGAATTATGAGAAATATTTGGATTATAGCGATGGGTTTAATTCTTTAGTTGGATCTATGAAATATTTTCACAAAGAAATACAAAGAATTACGCTCTATGTTGATTCCAATGAAGCGGAGTTTGAGAATAGCATTATGCCTGTTTCCAAAATTAAAAATAAATCATGGTTTTCTGAAATTAAAAACGATCGTGTTCCTCACTGGATTTTTCTTCCAAATCAAAAAAAGGTGTTTTCTGCAAGAAGAATTCCATCATTAGAACAAGAAGAGAAAGTAAATATTATTTATATTGAAGTGGATTATCATAAATTATTTGAGCAGTTTCAAAATATGACAAACACCGATTATGGTATTTATATGCTTGATCAAAATGGCAGGATTCTTTATGATACCCAGCAATTTTCAAAAGAAAAAGAATGGCAACAAATATCATTAGAACAGGTGATTCAAGAAGAGAAAAAACAAGAAGATTATATTGTGACAAAAACGAACGCTACAGAAAATAATTGGATAGCCTATTTATATCGCCCTTCACAAAGTATTCAGATGGAAATTAAAGGAATTATGAAAGATGTTATCATCGGTGTTCTTCTTTGTATTTTCTTATCATTTCTCTGTATCCGAATTATTACGAATCGGACTATTAAAGGGATTGAGCAGTTAAAATCCAATATGGAATCCGTTGAGCAAGGAACATTAGAAATGAGAGTATATAGTGATGCCCAAGATGAAATAGGAGAGTTAATCCGAGGGTTTAACAAAATGCTCACCCGCATTAAGCAACTGATTGAAGAAGTATATGAGAGCAAAATTAAACAAAAGGAATATGAAATGCGAGCGTTGCAGGCGCAGATTAATCCTCATTTCTTATATAATTCTCTCTCCTTGATCAATTGGATCGCGCTAGAACAAAATAGTGAAGAAATTAGTAAAATCACATTAGCTATGTCTTCTTTTTACCGAACAGCTTTAAATAAAGGAAATAAT
>UQVN01000189.1 GCA_900544525.1 uncultured Eubacteriales bacterium | reverse complement strand
TTTTTTTCTTTATAAAATATTAATTGTTTGCTATAATAATAAGAATACGAAGGAGGTAGATATGAATCTTAATAAAAATAATATAGACCGTAAACAGCGTACGTTATCATCAAAACTACCAAAAGTTCGTAAAAAGTTTTCTGTAATTCTTTTTAAGTACACCCTTGTTGCCATTCTGGCTCTTTTAGTCATTGGCGCGGGTGCTGCTTTTGGTATGGTTAGAAGTATTCTAGATAACGCTCCAGACATTGATCCTTCTGATGTACAGCCAGAAGGCTTTTCAACAACGATTTATAATCAAGATGGAGAAAAGCTTTTATCCCTAGCAGACTATGATTCCAATCGAATTTATGTAACCATCGATAAAATTCCTAAAAATCTTCAAAACGCCTTTATTGCCATTGAAGACGAACGGTTTTATGAACATGATGGAATCGACCCACGTGGAATCGCCCGTGCTTTCTTCGTTGGAGTGAAAAATATTCTCAGTGGAAACAGCGGTTTTTCAGAAGGTGCCAGCACATTGACCCAACAGTTAATTAAAAATAATGTATTTGCTGCCTATTCTGAGCCAAGTTTCATTGTAAAATTAGAACGTAAAATTCAAGAACAATACTTGGCATTAAATCTAGAAAAAAAACTAACAAAAACAATGAGCAAATACGAGGCAAAACAGCAAATATTAGAATACTATCTAAATACCATTAACTTAGGTCAAAGTACCCTCGGGGTTCAAGCAGCTGCAAACCGCTATTTTGATAAAGATGTCAGTGAACTCACACTTTCAGAGTCAGCGGTTATCGCAAGTATTACCCAAAACCCTTCTGCTCTTGATCCCATTCGACACCCAGAGAATAATGAAAAACGAAGAGCCACCATATTAAAGCGTATGCTCGATCAAGAATTAATCACGCAAAAACAATACAATAAAGCAATGAAAGATGATGTTTATTCCAGAATCAAGCAAGTGGATACGAAACAGTCTAACAGCAGTATTTACTCCTACTTTATGGACGCTTTAATTGTACAAGTTATTGATGATCTACAAGAACAGCTCGGATATAATCGAACACAGGCATACAACGCCCTTTATCGAGGTGGTCTTAGCATTTATGCAACACAAGATCAAACCATTCAAGAAATCTGTGATTCCGTTATCTCAGATCCTTCTATGTTCCCTGATAATTCGGATGTATCCCTTGGCTATCGTCTTTCCATTCAGAAGAAAGATGGTACAACAAAAAATTATTCGGAATACGATGTGGATGCTTATCTGCGCCAAAAGTTGAAAACTTCTCGCTCTCAGATGATTTTTTCTAATGCCGACGAGGCCAAGGCCGCGGCAGAAGAATTTAAGGCAACGGTATACAATCCCAAAAAAGGAGATACGCTTCTTGGTGAAAAAATTACAACCACAATTCAACCACAAGTTTCTTTTACTTTAATGGATCAAAAGACAGGTTATGTAAAAGCAATTGTTGGCGGACGAGGAGAAAAAACAGGAAACCTCACATTGAATCGTGCAACAGATACAACAAGACAGCCTGGCTCTACGTTTAAAATCGTATCTGCCTATTTGCCTGCTCTTGATACTTCTGGTATCACATTAGCAACTACTTTTAATGACGCTCCATACAACTGGCCAAACACTTCACAACCTGTAAGAAATGCCAATCGTCAATATGGTGGTCTTACTACGGTTCGAAAGGCAATTCAAAACTCAACGAATATTGTAGCGGCAAAAACAATGGAAGTCGTCACTCCACAAGTTTCTTATAATTACTTACTCAACTTAGGATTTACAACTCTTGTGGACAGGCAAGTAAATGCAGATGGCTCTGTATACTCAGATATTCAATACCCAACCGCTCTTGGCGGCATTACCAATGGTGTTACCAACTTAGAATTAACAGCTGCTTATGCTGCTATCGCAAATCAAGGAGTTTATACAAAGCCAATTCTTTATACAAAAATTATTGATCATGAAGGTAACCTCCTTTATGACAATACACCAACAACAAAACAAGTCATGAAAGACTCAACTGCATGGCTTTTAACAAATGCTATGGAAGATGTGGTAAACTATGGAACAGGAACAGCAACAAAACTAAATGGAATGACTTCTGCTGGAAAAACTGGTACCACTTCCAATAATGTAGATTTTTGGTTTTCAGGATACACGCCTTATTATACCGCTTCTATTTGGTATGGTTATGATATCAATAAAAGCTTTTCTAGCGGAGGCGCCCATCAAATTATTTGGAAAACAATTATGGATAAAGTGGATTCCACTTTACAATTGAAAGATAAGAGCTTTACAAAACCTTCTTCCATCACACGAGCGACTATCTGCACAAAATCTGGTAAACTAGCAGTCTCTGGACTTTGTGATCGCGATCCTCGTGGAAGTACCATCCGCACTGAATATTTTGCAAAAGGAACTGTTCCAACAGAAGAATGTGATGTTCATGTAAAAGTAACTCTTTGTAAGGAATCAAAAGAACCAGCCAGCAAATATTGCCCTGATTACGACCTTGTTTCCTATGTATATCTCATTCCACCAGAAGATAGCAGTGATGAAACTGCGGATGCTCCTTATTATCTTCCAGATAACTTCCAAAACCAGACTTGTCACATCCATACTGGTTCTTCTTTTGGTTCTCAATTCTTGGCACCATATACCGAAGATATGAAAGAACCAACACGGATTCCTGATTCATCGGAATCTCTTCAAAGAAAGAAAGTAGACTCTTATGAGGAATTAGATCCCGATGAACAAGCAATTTCTGAGGAATAAAGATCAAAGAACGAAAAACACTACCATTTAGAAATTTTTTTCAAACTATGGGAGTAATAAGAACTGTATTTATTAGTTTTATTATCGCCATATGAGAGATACTCTCTCTCATATGGCTCGTTCTTTTCGTTCAACGAAAACAATTTTAAGAACTTTATTTTAGAGAAAAGAAAAAATAAACCAATTTTTTCTTTTATTTTTTTCAACTTCTTAACACATTTTTGCAAATATTAACGTTTTCTTAACATCTTTTCCAAAGGAACCTCTATGCATTCTCTTACTTTTTCTGTATAATTTAATTTCGGAGGATAGGAGTATGATGAAACAACAGATGAAAAATTATTTTTTTACAACAGAGAAACGAAAACGATGGCTAAAAAATATTCTTTATTTAATAGCAATTTTAGCACTAGCTACTTTAGCGGCAGCCTTTGACCATCAGTTTCGGAGAATTAATATTGTATCCACTTATATTCTCGCAATTGTCATTATTGCACGGATAACAGACGGTTATATTTGGGGGATTGTTGCCTCTCTTTTTTCCGTACTCTGCGTAAATTATCTATTTACATATCCGTATTTCTCGTTTGATTTTACACTTGATGGATATCCAATTACATTTTTAATTATGTCCGCAACTGCACTTCTTGTTAATATTACAACTGTAGAACTAAAACAACATGCACAAGATGCATCACGTAAAGAAAAAAATACACAAGAACTTTATTTTGTTATGAAGGACTTAGTTGCTGTTACTTCTTATGAACAAGCAATTTCTGTTACCGTCTCTCATTTCAAAAACTTTTTTCATACAAATATTATTTTTCATCGTCCAGAAGAAGCTTGCCATAAAACTGGCCTTGATGGGCAATGGTATTATCTTCCATTGGATTCTCCTTCTGAATATTATGGAACACTTGCAATCGATATTACACCAATCAAAATGGAAATCAACGAATTTTCTCGTTTTGTGGAACTTATCACTGCAAGAACCCTTACTGTATTAGAATCACTTCGTTTAAAGGAAATTCAAAAACAGACGATGATTGAATCCGAACGCGAAAAAATGAGAAGCAACTTACTTCGCGCTGTTTCTCATGACCTTCGTACTCCGTTAACAACAATGCTTGGTTCCACAACGACACTTATGGACAATCAAAATATTCTCGATAACGATACAAAGATGAAATTATTATCTGACATTCGCGATGACTGTGAATGGCTCATTCATATGGTCGAGAATTTACTCTCTGTCACAAGAATTCGTGAAGGTGATACCAAACTAAAAACAACACTAGAACCTGCGGAAGAGATTATTGCTGAAGCAGTCACAAAATTAAAAAAACGATGCCCAAATACCGAATTCCATGTGAAAATTCCAGACGAACTTCTCATGGTACCAATGGACGCCACTTTAATTGAACAGGTGATTATTAACTTATGTGAAAACTCAGTTCATCACTCTGGCTGTCCTTCACCAATTGATATTACACTTTCTCGTTCTGAGAATAACGCTGTATTCCAAATCCGTGATTATGGACAGGGTCTACACCCAGAACAACTGGATCATCTTTTTGATGGATACACATCTTATTCTTCTCAGAGCCAAGACAGTTATAAAGGAATGGGCATTGGACTCTCCATTTGTATGACGATTATAAAGGCACACAATGGAACAATTAGGGGTTATAATAACAACACTGAAAAGCAGGGAGGCGCTTGCTTTGAATTTTCCCTGCCTATGGAGGAATTTAACTATGAATAAGACAACAATTCTCATTGCAGAAGATGAAAAAGGCATTAGTAACTTTATAGCGACAACATTGCTCGCTAATGGCTATAAGGCATTACAAGCGTATACGGGACAATCTGCTCTCTCTATGATCTCATCTCATTGTCCAGATCTTGTTCTCTTAGATCTTGGACTTCCTGATATGGATGGTATGGATATTTTAAAAGAGATTCGTAGTTGGACTGGTGTTCCTGTCATTGTTGTCTCTGCTCGTGATCGAGAGCAAGACAAAGTAGAGGCTCTTGATTATGGTGCGGATGACTATCTTACAAAACCTTTTGGTACTTATGAATTGCTTGCAAGAATCCGTACTGCTCTTCGTCACCATTTATCAGCCACTTCCTCTACCAACTTACCAAAGACAACCTATCGTTCTGGCGATCTTTGCATCAACTTTGATAAATATTTAATTACCTTAAATGATGAAGAAATTCATTTAACACAAATTGAATATAAAATTGTTGCACTTTTAGCCCAAAACGCAGGTAAAGTCATGACATATGAATCGATTATTACTCAAATTTGGGGACCTTATGCATTAAAGGATAACCAAATTCTTCGTGTCAATATGGCTAATATTCGTCGTAAAATTGAAAGCAATCCAGGGGAGCCAAAATATATCTTTACCGAAGTCGGTGTTGGTTACCGCATGGTAGAAGAAGATAATTAAAAACAAAAAAGTTGGATTTTGTCATCAAACAAAATCCAACTTTTTTTTATACAGACGTCTTATCGATCATAATATTTAAAATTTCTACATCGGTTTTTTTCATTCCAACTCGACCGATATATCCAACATTTTTAATGGTATCTTCTACATCTTCCCCAACGATTCCCTCTCCTGCCTGAAAACAACAAGAGTTCATACTCATATTGTGAGCTAAAATAGCCGCTTCAACAGAAGAAGCAATTTTAGCAGCACAAGAAGGCTTTGCTCCATCGCAAACAATTCCTCCAACGTTAGCAATCGTATTTGTAATTGTTTTACACACTTGTTCATAAGTTCCGCCATATAAATACGTAATGCCTGCTCCGCTACCACAAGCGGCACTTACTGCACCACAATAAGCAGAAAGACTTCCTATGTATTTCTTTTGATGAATGGATATTAAATTGCTGACTGCCAAAGCACGATACATTTTTTCTTCACTCACTTGTAATTCCTTTGCATATTCTAACACAGGGAGGGATACTGTCATGCCTTGATTTCCACTTCCTGAATTGATAACAACTGGCAAAGAACAACCGCTCATTCTTGCATCGGATCCCGCCGCTGCCGCTGCTCTTGCTCTTGTACAAACATCGCTTCCATAAGTGGATAACAGCGTTCTTCCTACCTGTGCCCCATACACTTTTTTTAATCCCTCTTTTGAAATCGCTGTATTCATTTCCACTTGTGGCTCTAAAATCGGCTTAATCTCTTCTATTGGCACCGTATCCGCAAATTCTAAAATTTCTTTTACATTTAATTTTGATTTATCAAAGCGTTCGTTTGCCTCTTCATGAATAGAATTTTCCAATAATACTTGTCCATCTTTTACAATTTTTGTAATCAATGTATGTCGATTGACAATGGTAACTTCCGCACTATGCTCTTTTGATACTACATTCGCACTAATATATAAATTTTCCACTTCCTCCTTTAAAGAACAGGTGCAATAGCCATCTGCAATCAACTTTTTAGCCATTTCAATCTGTTCTTTTGTCACGCTCTCTAATACTTCTAGCCCTCTATTTGCATCGCCACCAAGTACGCCTAATACTCCAGCTACTTCAATCCCTTTTAATCCTCCGGAATTTGGAACCGTTACGGCTTTGACATTTTTTATAATATTTCCACTACAACAAAGTTCCATAGAAGTCGGCATCTCACCAAGCACTTCTCTTGCCTTTGCAGCCGCATAAGCAATGGCAATGGGCTCTGTACACCCTAGTGCTGGAACAAGCTCATATTTTAAAATTTCAATATAGTTTCTAACGATATCTTTGTTCATTTGTCTCCTTCTTCCTCTTTCCTCTTATCTTTTTCTTATTGTTTTCTCTTTTTCATAGCTTATAGGAAGAAACTCGTTTCCTCCATTTTTCATTCTCATTATCCGTCTCAAACTCTGAAAAACACTCTGATAATATCAGTAATC
>UQVN01000188.1 GCA_900544525.1 uncultured Eubacteriales bacterium | reverse complement strand
ACAAATTTTGTTTTTATACATATTTTTTGTTGATATTTTTTATTTTTTCTATCGGGTCTTCTTATTTAAGTTTTATAACGATAACAATAGAGGCTTTCTCTTCTTTATTTTTATATTTCTTCCCAGAGATTTTGAGGGTAAACTCCATCATCTTTTAATTTTTGAATGGCTTTTACAACTTCTTGCTTATCTTCTTTATAAGTCACCCCATACCACCGTGCACCAGAATGTAATACAGTAGCAGTTGCCTTTCCTTTTTGAATTAATTTATCCACAACTGTTGGTAAGAAATACTCACATTTTAATGGATTGCTTTCCATATTTTTTGCTAAGAAACGTGGAAAGGTATCTTCTAATTCTTGAATCAAACTTTTTGAAAATCCCCACATATTCATAGAAACAGTACTTCCCTTTGGAATCGCAATCCAAGTTTCTCCATCATCTTCGGTGTATGCCACGTCTTCTTCTCTCTTCTCAATTCTCGTTCTCTCGTGAATAGTAATAAGCATATTGTCTTGATCGATTTCACAAATCCCTCGTGCCACATGCCCATTTTCTGTCAACGTATTTTCTAATTGATATCCTACCATACAATAACGATATTTTTCATCATCTTGTTGGGTAGAAAGAAAATGATAAAGCACTTGATAAGCCTCTTGGCCATAATAATCATCTGCATTAATGACAGCAAATGGTCCATCGATGATATCGCGACAACTTAAAATTGCATGACCTGTACCCCAAGGTTTCTTTCTTCCTTCTGGAACATGAAATCCTGCTGGGATATCCTCTAAATCTTGAAAAACATAATGTACTTTAATATGTTTTTCTATGCGATCTCCAATGGCTTTTTTAAATTCTTTTTCGTTTTCCTTTTTTATAATAAAAATCACTTCTTCAAATCCCGCTTTTATCGCGTCAAAAATTGAGAAATCAATAATAATATGCCCTTGTTCATCGATTGGATCAATTTGCTTTAATCCGCCATATCGACTTCCCATACCTGCTGCCATAATAATTAATACTGGTTTTTTCATTTTTATAAGCCTCCTTACAATTTTTTATCTCATTTTTTATAGAAGATCACGACTATCTAAAACAATGGTAAATGGTCCATCGTTTAATAATTCTACTTTCATATCTGCCCCAAAAGAACCATGCTCTACCTTTTCTACTTTTTCTTTTGCAAGCTCAATAAAAAATTCATAAAGTTCATTTGCAACTTCTGGATCCCCTGCATTGACAAAACTAGGCCTTCTCCCTTTTTTACAATCCGCATAAAGCGTAAACTGAGATACAACTAATAATTCTCCTTTTATCTCTTGTAAAGATAAATTCGTCTTTCCATTTTCATCTGCAAAGATGCGAAGTCCTATGATTTTATTCACAAATTTTTTCACTTCTTCTTTTGTATCCTCTTTGCTAATTCCAAGAAGTACCAACAATCCTTCTTGAATGGCTCCAATTACGCTTCCTTCTACCGTTACCGATGCTTTTTTTACTCTTTGAATAACCGCTTTCATCTGCTTTCTCCTTTCGTTTTTCTATTCTTGATACCCATGAGACCAAATGGATTTTACTATTTGATCGTTCCGTTTCGTACGATTTCCTACAAGAACAAGACTCGTCTTTTCAAGTTGAATATATTGTTTTATGTATCGCATCACATCTTCTTTCGATACAGTTAATGTCCGTTCTAACAAATCTGGCATTGTCTCCAATTGCCCAGAGAGCAATAAACTCTTTCCGTTTTGTGCCATGCGATTTTCACTCGAATCAAGACCAATTAATAAATCAGCCTTTACTCTTTCTTTTGCACAAAACAGCTCTTCCTTTGTAATCCCTTGTTGCCTTAATTCCTTTAAAAGGAGTCCAATTTCTTTTACCGCTTTTTCAACCTTTTGTCCATTCATAGCACCATAAATTTGAAATAATCCCATATCGTTATAAGAGTTACAAAAAGAATAAATAGAGTAAACAAGACCTAAATCCTCTCGTAGCTTTTGAAACAATCTAGAATCATCGCTATCCCCAAAACATTGTTCAAAAATGTCTTGTGCATATTTATCCTCACTTGTATAAGAACACCCTTGAAATCCTATTGTTAAATGTATTTGTTCCGTATCTTTATGAACCGAAGAAAAAGCTGGGTGAAATTTTGTTTGTGTTCTTACGATTTTCTTTCCAATCGGTTTTATCATACCGAATTGCTTTTCTAATAATGTAAGCACTTTTTCTGAACTAAAATTACCTGCAACTGAAATAACCATTCGTTCTGCAGTATAAAAATCTTCCATAAAACTTTTTACATGCTCTTTTGTAAACTGAGATACTACTTCTTTTTTTCCTGAAATTAAATATCCAAGAGAAGAATCTGGCATGCTAACTTCTTGTAAATGTTCAATCGCTAAATCTTCTGGCGAATCTTGATACATATCAATTTCTTCTAAAATTACTTCTAATTCTTTTTTTAGATCCTCTGAATCTAATCTTGAATTTACAAGCATATCTCCTAATAATTCAATTACTTCTTCTAAATGTTCATCCAGAACCATTGCATAATAGCAAGTTTCTTCTTTGGCCGTATAAGCATTGACTCCTCCACCAATTCTTGCAAAGGCAGTTGCCAGTTCTTTTGCTGTTCTTTTATTTGTCCCTTTAAACAGCATATGCTCTGTTACATGAGCAATTCCATTATTTTCTCTTGTTTCATAAGCAGAACCTGCTTTTACATAAATACCAATGGAAGCTGAATGTACATATTCCATTGGCTCTAATACAACTCGTATTCCATTGGATAACCGATGGACTTTTACCATAGACTATTTACTCTTCCTTTCTTTTCTCTTTTCCTTCAATGAATCTTCCGAATCGCTCGGCTCTCTCTTTCATCACTTATCACTTTTCAAACTGAAATCCCAATGGTAAAAGCTCTTTTAATAAATAGCTTTTTATCTCTCCACTTCCTCGATATAAAAGAATCTCAAACCTATTTGGATTACAAAATTCTGCCATCACTTGTCGACACACTCCACATGGATAACAAAATTCCCAGTTCTGTCTTAAAACATCTTTCTTTGCTCCAACAATAGCAATTGCCCGAAACTGCCTTTCTCCATCTGAAATAGCTTTAAAAAAAGCCGTTCTCTCGGCACAATTACTTGGAGAATAAGCGCCATTTTCAATATTGCATCCACGATAGATCTTTCCACCTTCTGTTAATAAAGCCGCTCCTACCATAAAATCAGAATATGGTGTATAGGCATTTTCTCTCGCTTTTATAGCTTCTTCTATTAATAACTCTTTTTGTTTTTGATCCATAGCCTCACTCCTCCATCTTTCTTAATACAGAAAACGCTGAAAAAGCCACTTCTCTTTTTAAAGAAATGACTTTTTCTCATAACAATTCCATCTTCACACAATATTTTTATGGATTAATTTCCACATAGCCGTAATTATAGCTATCAATATTAAACGCTCCTGTCGGATCAGCAACTCCTTGTAAGGCATATGTTTTATATTTAAAGCCTAAACTATCTTCAATTTCTACTGCCAATTGGAATTGTTGTCCTTCCAAAAATTCTAGTTTTTGATCCACTTCACATACATATTCATTACCACCAGTTGTATTCTCATCTTGTTCCATTGGTATCACCGCAATTTCTTCTCCATCTACATAGAGATGAGCATTAACACTTCGAATATAGTTATCTTCTACTCCAGTAATTGGATTGCTATCGCTTGGATTATATACATCAAGATGAACCGTACCACTGACCTTTAATCCATTATCTGCACTATAATTATAATCTCCATCTAAATAAGCTCCTGTTACTTGTAGTTGTAACTGAGATTCAATATTGTAAATCCAATCTAAATATTCTTGAATTGTCTTATTATTTTCTTTAATGAGAACTCCAATATGATAATCTTTATTATATGGTATTTTCAATTGTGCTTCGTATAGATTCTCACCTTTTCTTGTAGCTGGAGCTGTTGAATACTTTCCTTCTGTCTCCTCATAAGTCACAATAAGACTTGTACTTTGCTGACTTTCTTTTGGAATCACTCGAACTGTCACTTCTATTTTTCCTGTTTTTGCATTTAAGTCACCATAAATAAATTCAAAGGAAGAGATCGCACGATTTTGTTCAATTAATGTCTTTTCAAATGTATCACTAATATTCTCAATCTGGCTTTCTAAATTACTTTGATTATTTCTAATGATTTTATTCATGTTTTTTACAGTTCCTTGTAATTGCAAAACAGAATAAATTAAAATTCCATTCATACTCATCAATAAAAGAATAATAACACCAAACAGTAACCACCGATATTTATTTTTCTTCATGAAAAAACACCTCTTACATTTTGCAACCCAATGTTTCTTAATTAATAGCGAAGAAAGCTGTTGCAGAAAATATAGCAATCGCTCTTTCCACAACAGCTTTTTATGCTTCTTATTCTTCTACATCTTTTAAGCTTAAGTTAATTCTACCCATCTTATCGATTTCGATTACTTTTACTTTTACTTCATCCCCGATATTCACAACATCTTCCACTTGTGAAACTCTTTCTTTTGAAAGTTTAGAAATATGAATTAAACCATCTTTATTAGGTGCTAACTGAACAAACGCTCCAAATTGCATAATACGAACAACTTTACCTTCATAAATCTTACCTTCTTCAATTGGTTCTACAATAGAACGAATGATCTGAATCGCACGATCAATGTTTTGTTGTTCAAGACCACAAACAGCAATTCTTCCATCATCATCGATATCAATCTTTACTCCTGTTTCATCAATAATGGCGTTGATTGTTTTTCCTTTTTGTCCAATTACTTCGCTAATCTTTTCTGGATCGATTGTAAGCTGAGAAATTTTTGGTGCATATTCTCCAACGTGATCTCTTGCTTTATCAATGACAGGTGCCATAACTTCATCTAAAATATAAAGTCTTGCTTCTCTTGTTTTTGCAATTGCCTCTTCAATAATTGGTTTTGTTAATCCATGGATTTTAATATCCATCTGAATCGCTGTAATTCCTTTATGAGTACCGGCTACTTTAAAGTCCATGTCTCCAAAGAAATCTTCTAATCCTTGGATATCTGTTAATACAATATAATCGTCATCACTATCGCCTGTTACAAGTCCACAAGAAATACCTGCAACTGCAGATTTAATTGGAACACCAGCTGCCATTAAAGATAAGCTAGATGCACAAACACTGGCCTGTGATGTAGAACCATTGGATTCCATTGTTTCTGATACCGTACGAATCGCATATGGGAATTCCTCTTCGGATGGAAGAACTGGAATTAAAGCACGTTCTGCTAATGCACCATGTCCAATCTCACGTCTTCCTGGTCCTCTTGATGGCTTTGTTTCTCCAACTGAGTAAGAAGGGAAATTATAGTGATGCATATATCTCTTTGATGTTTCATTTACATCAAGTCCGTCTAATCTCTGGGCCTCAGATAATGGTCCTAATGTACAAATATTTAAAATCTGTGTCTGTCCTCTTTGGAACATACCAGAACCATGTACTCTAGGTAAAACATCAACTTCTGCATGAAGATGACGAATTTCATTGATAGCACGTCCATCTGGTCTCTTTTTATCTTTTAAGATCATCTTACGAACGGTTTTCTTTTGATATTGGTAAAGAGCTTCCCCAACAAGAGGTAACCACTCTTCATTCTCAGCAAAAGCTTCTTCTAAACGTTCGCGAATTACACGAATATTTTCATCCCTCTTTTGTTTTTCATCGGTAAAGACCGCCTCTTCCATTTCTGCTGGAGGCACCATTTCTTTTATCGCTTCAAATAACTCTTCTGGCACTGCACAGCTTGTGTACTCATGTTTTTCTTTTCCACATTCCGCTACGATAGTATCAATAAACGCGATCACTTCTTGGTTCACTTCATGAGCTTTAAAAATTGCCTGTAACATAATATCTTCTGGAACTTCATTAGCACCTGCTTCAATCATAATTACTTTTTCTCTTGTAGAAGCAACTGTCAGTGCTAAATCAGAAACTGCTCTTTGTTCGGATGTTGGGTTAATAATAAACTCTCCATCGATTAAGCCAACTTGTGTTGCTGCTGTTGGACCATCAAATGGAATATCTGAAATTGCAGTTGCAATTGCAGAACCAAGCATTGCTGTAATTTCTGGTGCACATTCTGGATCCACAGACATAACAAGGTTATTTAATGTAACATCATTTCTATAATCCTTTGGAAATAATGGTCTCATTGGACGGTCAATCACACGAGAAGTTAAAATTGCATGCTCAGATGCCTTTCCTTCTCTTTTATTAAATCCTCCTGGGATTTTACCAACTGCATATAATTTTTCTTCATATTCTACGCTTAATGGGAAAAAATCGATTCCTTCTCTTGGTTTTTCAGAAGCAGTTGCTGTTGATAATACAACAGTCTCCCCATAATGCATAAGTGCCGCACCGTTTGCTTGCGCTGCAACTCTTCCAACTTCTACAAGCAATGGTCTTCCAGCTAGTTCCATTCTAAACTGTTTTGTCATAAATTTTTTCTCCTTATTCCTTTACAATAGTTCGGTCATCCGCCGAAACAACTGAAAAATCCACCCAATTTTTGTTTCGATGCACTTTTCAGAAGTCTCGGTATACGGTTGACCGTAATGGTGAAAACACCTATTTTAATTAACTAAAATATTATACCATCTTTATATTATTTTTACCATAGGAAATCTTTCTTTTC
>UQVN01000187.1 GCA_900544525.1 uncultured Eubacteriales bacterium | reverse complement strand
ATAAGATCTCATTTGTAAATTTCGTATCTAGTATCAGAAAAGCAGTTAGTCTACATGATTGATTGCTTTTTCTGTATTAAAATTTAGGGAAAAATAAAAGGTGCTATCACAAAGAAGAGCTTTTAGTAGGAGTGAGAAAAAGAAGAAGGAAAAGAAAGATTACTAAGTAGGGAAAAAGCATGGATAGTCAGAAAGAGAAAATTATGCTAGAATAAAGTAAGGAAATACGAAAAAGCTAAAATGAGTGATAGAAGCTGATAGAATAATAGATGTTATTGGTTTATATAAGAAAAATAAGAGGAGTTAAAAATGGAAAATCGTTTAGAAAAAGTACGAAAAAATCATGAAAAAGGATACAACTGTGCACAAGCAGTAGCCTGTGCTTTTTGTGAAGAAGTTGGAATCGATGAAGAGACTATGTTTAAATTGTCAGAAGGATTTGGACTTGGAATGGGTGGAATGGACGGTGTTTGTGGTGCAGTTTCTGCCGCAGTTCTTTTAAATGGACTAAAAAATAGTACCGCTCACTTAGAACATCCAGATTCGAAAAAAGATACTTATGCCCTTTCAAAATTAATAACAAAAGAATTTATGGAAAAAAATCAATCGATTCTTTGTAAAGATTTAAAAGGGGTAGAAACGAAAAAAGTTCTTAGAAGCTGTGATGGTTGTATCGAGGATGCTACAAAAATTATTGAAAAATATTTATAAATTGAGAACCTTTTTTCTCTTATGAGCATAGGATAATAACTAGAAAAGTAAGAGCAGAAAGGGAGACACGCATGGACGATTATACGAGAAATGCAAATGGACTTTATTATTATGCTATGGAAGAAGAGCCAGAAGAAGTAGAAAACCCACAGATGGGAATGCCACAGGTGGGAACTCCACAAATGGGAAACTCACAAATGGGGAATCCACAAGTGGGAACTCCACAAATGGGAAACTCACAAATGGGGAATCCACAAGTGGGAATGCCACAAATGGAAATGCCAAGGATGGAAACAAGAGAAGAGCAACAAGGATTTATGAGAAATGGAATGCAAAGAAGGAACAACTCATTAGGTAATGTTGCTCCAGGAGAAGGACCGATGGGATTTCCAACGCCATCTCTTCCTAGCGATAATAATAATGAAAATATAGGAGGAACTCCACAAATTCCATTGCCTCCAATTGTTGGTCAGCCAGAAATGCCAGAAGATCAAGGGACAGAAGGTGGCGTAGCAGGTGTAAGAATTTTAAATGCTGCAGCAAATTACGGTTCTGTATCTGTAACGATTGGAGAAGATATGTTGACAAGTGGACTCCCATTTGGTTCTTCCACTCGGTATCGAAGAGTAAGAGAAGGTTTTCGGGTAGTTACAGTATCTTCTTCTACGTATCCAAGACATATCATTTATCGACAAGTTCTTCCATTTGTGGCAGGAATCCGCGTTACACTGGCATTAGTCAATAGTGCAAATGGACTTGGAATTCAAATGATTACAGATTTACCATGTTTTGGTGGAGGAAGAAATTTAGCCTGCCTTCGTATGGTGAATTTATCCTATAATAGTGGGCCATTAGAACTCGTGCTTGAGGATGGTAGAGTCGTCTTTTCCGATGTTCGTTTTAAAGAAGTAACATCGTATAAAAGAGCCAATGAAGGGAAATATAATTTTAAGGTGGTCAATTCTCCAAACCGTCCAATGCCGATTGTGTCTGACATTTCCACGATTAATGATCTTACCTATCAGCTTGGTGGTACATGGAATGCATTGCTAGAGTTTTCCATTGATATGAAGGCAAATACGTTATATACTGTATATATATTAGGAAATGATGGCTATGTTCCATCCTTACAGCCATATATTTTGGAAAATTAATCGTTGCCATTTTTTCGTCAAAATGTTACAATAGACAAATAATGCTAAAAGAGACTGTATTTTTTTGCAGTCTCTCTTTCGCATACCTGCGAAAAGGAGAAAAAATGTTTATGGGTCATACAATCAAAGAAAAGAACAATAAAATGGATCAGAAGAAGTTTATAGAGCAGCTACAGAAACTCGTAGATTTCGCTGGTACCCAGAAGAAAAAGCTGGAAGTTTCCGCGATTAATGACTATTTTAAAGGCATTGATTTAAGTATTAATCAGGTGGAGTATATTTATCAGTATTTAGAAGAGAAAAATATCAAAGTTATTCAAGGAAAAGAATCACAAGTAGAATTTGATGAGAACTTTGAAGAACTTGACGATAAAGAAGATTTACTTTTCTTAGAAGATGAAGATTTTCCGATTGAGGATATTAATATTGAGGATCTGAATAATTTAGCGGGAGTCAGCATTGACGATCCTGTTAAGTTATATTTAAAAGAGATTGGGATTATTCCACTGTTGTCAAGCGAAGAGGAAATAGAGCTTGCAAAGAGAAAAGCAAATGGAGATGAAATTGCAAAACAACGTCTGATTGAAGCTAATCTTCGTCTTGTAGTCAGCATCGCAAAGAAGTATGTTGGAAGAGGTATGGGTTTTCTTGATTTAATTCAAGAAGGAAATTTAGGTCTTATGAAAGGAGTCGAGAAATTCGATTATTCAAAAGGATATAAATTAAGCACATATGCTACTTGGTGGATCCGTCAAGCGGTGACAAGAGCGTTGGCTGATCAAAGTCGTACCATTCGTATTCCAGTGCATATGGTAGAAATGATGAATAAGGTTACGAAGGCACAGAGAAAATTAACTGTGGAAAACGGATGTGAACCAACAGAAGAACAATTGGCCAAAGAACTTGGAATTACGATGGAGAAATTAGAAGAGATACAAGCCTATGCAAAAACACCAACATCGTTAGAGACTCCAGTTGGTGATGAAGCGGATTCTAGTGTTGGAGATTTTATCGCCGATGAAACGACGGTGACTCCAGAAGCGAATATTGAATCTGTAATGCTTCGTCAGAATTTAGAAGTGATTATGGAAGATTTATCAGATAGAGAGCGGTATGTCCTTTCCTTACGTTTTGGATTTGATGATGGACACGCCCGCACTTTAGAGGAAGTAGGACAACTTTTAAATGTTACAAGAGAGCGTGTAAGACAAATTGAGGCAAAGGCGCTTTTAAAACTTCGTCATCCATCAAGAGCGAAAAAAATAGCCGAATTTTTATAAAATTTTATAAAAGAAAACGAAGAAATAAAAGGTTGTCATTATTTTTTCCTGTTACATGGAAAGGATGACAACCTTTTTCTATCTAGATAAATAGAAGAGAAGAGAGAGGAAAAAGATGATTAAATTAATTGCAACAGATGTAGATGGAACATTAGTAGTGGACGGAAGTGGGAGTTTAAATCCAGAATATTTTCCTGTGATCCGTTCTTTATTAGAAAAAGGAATTGTTTTTGTTGTAGCCAGTGGCCGAGCAGAAAGCAGCATTGAAAATATTATGAAGCCCATTGTCGATGATATTATTATGATTGCAGAAGGCGGTTCTTATGTTTCTTTTCGGGGAGAAGAATTAGAATCTCATCCAATACCGATAGAAGTAGTAAGGGAATTGATTGTAGATATTCGAGCACTAAAAGAATGTGAAGTGATGATTAATGGAGTAAAACAATGCTATGTGGAAACAAAAGATGAAACGTTTTTAAAATGGATTGTAGAAGATTATCATTTTAATGTACAACAAGTGGAGGACTTATTAGAGATCGAAGAAGAAATTGTAAAAGTATCCATTTATCATAAAACAGATGCCACAAAGATTGCTACGCCAACTTTCCTTCCAAAGTGGGAAAATAGACTGCATGTAGCTAGTGCAGGAAATGAATGGATTGATTGTGTTATGCCAGGGGTGAACAAAGGAACTGCACTTTGTAAATTACAAAAACAATATGGTATTACAAAAGAAGAAACAATGGTATTTGGGGATAATATAAACGATTTAGAAATGCTTGGAGAGGCAACCTATAGTTTTGCAGTGGAAAATGCAAGAGAAGAGGTAAAAGAAAAGGCAAATTATATTACCGATTCTAACCGAAATCACGGGGTATTAAAAGTATTAAAACAAGTTCTTGCAAAAATAGAAGAAAAAGAAAGAGCGTAGTCAAGTGCCCTTTGTAGAACTTGACAAATTTAACCAGTTAGCGTATACTAATCCTTGTATTATAATTGATAATAATTCTCAATAAATTTAAAAAATTGAGACAGAAACAGGAGCAAGGAAATGACGTTAGAACAAGCAGGGATTCAAAAAGAATATGAAATTTCCCGTATTTTAATCGATGGAGGAATAAGAAGGCGATTAGAAGCCCTCGGTATGATTCCAGGAACGAAAATTATCGTTTTAAACCGCAAAAAGAATGGAACATTAATTTATAAAATGAGAGGGACTCGATATGCAGTGGGAAAGGGAATTGCAAAAAACATTGAGATTCAGGAAGGAGAAGAACAATGAATGAGCGATTTCATGTAGGTTTTGTTGGAAATCCCAACTGTGGAAAGACAACTCTATTTAATGCTTATACGGGAGCAAAGTTAAAAGTAGCTAACTGGCCAGGAGTAACGGTTGAGAAAAAAGAAGGTGCAATGAAGTATCATGATAATACTTTTAAATTAGTCGATCTTCCTGGGATTTATAGTTTAACTTCTTATACAATGGAAGAAAAACTAACGAGAGAATATTTATTAGAAGATGATGTGGATGTGATTATTGATGTAGCAGATGCTTCCGCTCTTGAGCGGAATCTTTACTTGACACTATCAACCATTGAATTAGAAAAGCCTGTTGTATTAGCACTTAATATGATGGATATTGTTGAGGAAAGAGGAATGGAGATCGATCTTCATCGATTGCCAGAGATGCTAGGAATCCCTGTTATTCCAGTCTCTGCTAGAAAGAGAACTGGACTTGATATTTTAATGCATGCCGTTGCACATCATAAAGAAGAAGGGATAGATGAAAAACCGTTTCATTATTCCCGTGAAGTAGAAGATAAAATTAACCAAATTATAGAAGTTTTGGAACAAAAAGTTCCAGGATTATCGCCAAAACGTTGGTATGCCATTAAACTGTTAGAAAACGATGAAGAAATTGTAAAACAGTATGGGGAATATGTGGCGCATATTATTGATAGAAATTATGAAAATGATATTGTACGCCAAAAATATGCTTATATTGAAGAAATTATGGAAGAAGTGCTCGTCAATAAAGAAAAAAAGGAAGCGTTAACGGATAAAATTGATTCTTACTTAACACATTCTATTTTGGGTGTTCCTATTTTTCTTGGGATTATGGCCCTTGTTTTCTTCTTAACATTTACCATTGGAGACTTTTTAAAGGGTTATTTAGAAGGTGCTATTGCTTTGTTTTCTAATGGTGTCATGAGTGGATTAGAATATTTGGGCGTTGGACATGTGATTCGTTCACTGATTGTGGATGGAATTATTGCAGGTGTTGGTGGCATTTTAAGTTTCTTGCCGAATATCTTTATTTTATTCCTTGCATTGGCATTTTTGGAAGACAGTGGTTATATGTCAAGAGTTGCCTATGTAATGGATGGTATTATGGGAAAACTTGGGCTTTCAGGAAGAGCGTTTATTCCAATGTTATTGGGATTTGGGTGTAGTGTGCCAGCGGTTATGGCATCTCGTGTGCTAGAAGATCAACAAGATAGAAAGAGAACGATCCTCGTAACGCCTTTTATGTCTTGTAGCGCAAAACTTCCCGTCTATGTAACCTTTTCAGGATTGTTTTTTGGAAAATACGCCATGTTGTCCGCCTATTCCATGTACATAATTGGATTAGTTTTAGGAATTTTAGTTGCCTTTATTCATAGCAAATTAATGGATAAAGGAAGAGAGAATCCTCTTTTAATTGAGTTGCCAGAATATAAAATGCCGAATTTTAATACGATTTCTATCTATGTTGGAGAAAAAGTGAAAGATTATTTATCAAAAGCAGGAACCACTATTTTTGTTGCCTCCATTATCGTTTGGATTGTATTAAACTTTGGAAGCAATGGAATGGTAAGTGATATGTCACAAAGTTTTGGAGCAACATTTGGACGGTTTTTAGTGCCAATTCTTGCACCAGCAGGGCTTGGATTATGGCAGATTGCTGTTATGCTTATTTCAGGATTAGCTGCAAAAGAAGTAGTAGTATCTAGTTTCCTTGTGTTATTTGGTATTTCTTCTTTGAACGCACAAGGAGCATCAGAAGGCATTGTTTCTATGATGGGAGCCATGGGATTTGGACCGTTAAATGCATATGCCCTTATGATTTTTACCCTTTTATATACGCCATGTCTTGCAACGGTTGCTACGATTAAAAGAGAGACAAATTCTTGGAAGTGGACGATAGGTTTAGTTTTATTCCAGCTTGTAATTGCGTGGATTTGCGCCGTTCTTGTGTTCCAAGTAGGCTCTTTCTTCTTGGCATAATTTTTTATGGCTTCGCATAAGAATGAAAGGCGTTAGAATAAAAAAATTAGAATAAGGGATCGTGGAAAGAAGGAAATTCTATGAGTGAAGTAATAACAATACTATTGATTTTATGCATTGCCCTTTATTCAGGTTACATCATAGGAAAGAAAATAAAACGAATGAAAAATGGACAATTTTGTAGTGGAAACTGTAGCTCTTGTGGGGGCGGTTGTTCGTTAGAAAAAAGAGAACAGAAAAAATGATGAGAAAAGCGTTAGAGTCAAGATTCAGAATGTCTGAAGGACTTTAACGTTTTTTTATATTATAGGAGCCTACGTTTTCTATAATATAAAAAAATAAAATTTTTATAATATTTTGAAAAAACGCGAGGAAAAAAACAAAAAATAT
>UQVN01000186.1 GCA_900544525.1 uncultured Eubacteriales bacterium | reverse complement strand
AAAAAGTCGAAAAATATTGAAACTTTTATATGAAATATCTAAAAAAATACTTGACAAATTCTAGTTTTTTCTAGTATGATTTTGTGAAAAACTCCTAGTAAAATAGTCGGAGTTAAAAATAGGAGGGCTAATATGTTAGAACGTATGAATGAGCAAAAACTCAATGAGCTTTTAGAGCAAGAACGGGTAGTGGTAGAATGTTTTACACCACAATGTGCCCATTGTAAAAACATTCAACAGATGTTAGAACAATCTGCTGCAAAATGGAAAGAAGAAGTAAAATTTGGAATCGTAGACGTGACAGAATGTTTGATGTTTGCACAAAAATTTCAAGTGATGTCAGTTCCGACACTTTTATTTTTTAAGAAAGGGGAGTTAAAGCAAAAAGTAGTGGGAGAAACTTATCCAGAAGTTATTGATCAAATGATTCATCGTTTGTAGGAAAAAGAAACAATAAAAAATTAGGAACAAATAACAAGAAAAGTGTTAAGAAAGAGAGGAAAGTATATGGGTTATCCAAGCATTTATCCAACAGGAGTTACTATTTATAACAAAGAAAAGGCATATAACGGGTATACAATTTATCCATCAGCAAAAGGAGCGCTACTGCTTGATATGAATGGAAATGAAATCAATTTATGGGCAGGACTTGGGGGATTTCCAAATAAAATTTTGCCTGGTGGATATGTATTGGGAAATACAGGAACAAGAGCTGGAAAAAGAGCATATCAGGATCAAAAAAATTTAGTACAGGTGGACTATGATGGAAATATTGTTTGGAAGTTTGATCGAAATGAATTTGTTGCAGATGCTGGAAGAGAGCCAGAGTATCAAGCAAGACAACATCATGATTTTCAAAGAGAAGGTTCACCAACTGGCTACTATTCACCAAGTCAAACACCAAAAAGTTTAGAGGGGAATACCTTAATTTTAACCCATGAAAATGTATTTAATCATAAAATATCGGATAAAGAATTAATTGATGATAAAATTATTGAAGTGAATTGGGAAGGAGAGATTGTGTGGGAATGGCGCGCCAATGAACATTTTGAAGAGTTCGGATTTGATGAAACAGCAAAGAATGTACTCTTTCGAGATCCATCTCTTCGTGGAGAAGCAGGAGGAGATTGGCTTCATATCAATAGTATTTCAACCTTGGGAGAAAATAAATGGTATGATAATGGTGACGAACGATTTGCGCCAGATAATATTATATTTGATTCAAGAAATGCGAATATTCTAGGTATTATTAGTAAAAAAACAGGAGAAATTGTTTGGAAACTAGGACCAGATTTTAATGAAAATGAAAAGACAAAAAAATTAGGATGGATTATTGGACAGCATCATTTTCATTTAATTCCAAAAGGCTTACCAGGAGAAGGGGAATTTCTTGTATTTGACAATGGTGGTGCAGGAGGATATGGTGCAGTAAATCCAGCATCCGAACATGGGGTTAACAATGCGACAAGAGATTATTCAAGAGTGCTTCAAATTCATCCAATTACCTTGGAAATTACATGGCAGTATACACCGTTAGAGGCTGGCTTTCTTCCATTTTCAGATGGTTCCAAATTTTATTCCTCTTACATTTCTTCTGCACAGCGTCTACCAAATGGAAATACATTGATTACAGAAGGTTCCGATGGAAGACTAATTGAAGTGACAAAGGATCATGAAATTGTTTGGGAGTATATCAATCCATATTTTAATGTACTCGGCAAAAAGTATTATTCTAATATGATTTATCGGGCGTATCGAGTTCCTTATGAATGGATACCACAAGCAAAACATCAAGAAGAGCAATCCATTTTACCGCTTTCCATTGAGACATTTCGTGTAGAGGGTGCTTCGAAAGGAGAAGGTACAGGAAAAATAACCTACATAGATGGAGTCGATCCAAATAAGAGAATTTTTACTGGAGGAAAAGAAGAAGAGGAAGGAGAAGAGGAGATTAATTTTTGTATGACAACTGTAAAGACGTCTGACTTATAATTGAGGGAAGAGGGGAAAGAAAAAGTCTATGCGAAGAAAGAAAAGTTTACTACTTGTTTTTACAGTATTAGCTTTGTTGCTAGAAAGTTTGTCTGGATGTGGGAAGGAAGCAATTGCAAAAGAGGCAATCAGTAATGGAAAGACAAAAAAATTGCAACAGGTGTTCATTGGTTTCCCAGCAGGAGGAAGTGATTTTGCAGGGGGAGTTCTTGGAGAAGCAGATGTAAAAGGGTATTTAAAACAATACTTAGAGCCACTTGGCTATGAAGCTGTCTTAGAGCCTTTTCCAGGAGCGGCTCCAGCCATTCATGAGGCTCTTATTTCAAAAGAGATAGATTATGTTGTCTATGCAGGAATGGCTGGGATTTTGGGAAAATCCAATGGAATAGATACAAAGCTATTAGCAATAACTGGATATAATTGTAGTTGGCATTTAGTAGTTCGCAATGATTCCAACATTGGATCATTACAAGATCTAGAAGGAAAAAAGATTGCTTATATAAGAGGGGCCTCTCCCCATTTATATTTGATTTCTGTATTAAAACAAGGAGAGCTTAATTTTGATAGAGTAGAGGCATATAATATGACTCTTTCAGATGGATTATCAGCCTTAGCAGCAGGAAGTGTAGATGCAGCGGTTGTGATGGCAGGACAGGAAGAGCAACTGGTAAAAGAAGGTATTGTTACGGTTTTACATAGCGGACATGACCAAGATGAAGAAGACTTTTATGAGCCGACTGTATTCATTGGAAGAAGTGAAGTTATAGAACAAAAAGAAGAGGTTACAATTGGAATTTTAAAAGCCTTATTAAGAGCAAAGGATGAAATTGCAAAAGATGAGGATGCTTTTAACCATTTGGCAGCTGAAAAATCTGGAAACCCTTTGGAGGTGATCCGAGCAACTGCGCCAAATAATGTAGAAACTGGATATCCAGTAAATTTAGAAGAAAATTATTTATCCTCTTTAGAGAAAATACAAGAAACTTTAAGAAAAGAAAAATTAATTTTTCATGAAATTGTTTGGAAAGACTGGGTAGAGCCTTCTTTTTTCATTCAGGCAAGGAAGGAGTATCAAAATGAAGGGAAACATTAAATTAAAAAGCATAGTACCAATACTCATTCTGGTACTTTGGTATATCGTAACAGCAAATCATATAGTATCTACACTTGTGTTACCTACGATTCCAAGCGTCCTAGAAGCATTTATAGAACAAGTACGGGATGGAACTTTATTAAGTGATTTGGGAATTAGTCTTTTAAGAGTTATAAAAGGTTATGCCTTAGCGGTTTTATGTGGAGGGGCACTTGGAGTTTTTATGGGAATTGATTCTAGGGTTCATAACCTTTTTCTAGGAACATTAACAGCAATTCGGCAAGTTCCTATTATGGCTTGGATACCACTTCTTGTGATCTGGTTTGGAATTGGAGAAGGATCGAAAGTAGCAGTTATTTTTCTAGGTGCCTATTTTCCTATTCTCATTAATACAATGAGCGGAATTAGCCGAACCGATCAAAAATTAATTGAAGTAGGAAAAATGTATCATTTAAGTCGGTGGCAAATGTTTACAAAGGTTTATTTTCCATCTGCAATTCCTTCTATTTTTGTGGGGCTAAAATTAGGACTTAGTATTTCGTGGATGGCAGTAGTAGGAGCGGAGATGATTGCTGCTCGTTCTGGAATTGGATTTCGGATGAATGATGCGCGAAGTCTTATGCAGTATCCAATTGTATTTTGTGGAATGTTTAGTATTGCAATCTTAGGTGCCTTTATGGACTTTGGATTGTCAAAATTAGCGAAAATTTGTATGCCGTGGGAACAAAAGGTGGGGAAAAATGAGTGAAAAATTAAAGGTTGATCATATTTATAAAAGTTTCCAAGTGGATGGAAAAGAAATAAAAGTATTAGAAGATATTCAATTAACCGTAGAAGATGGAGAGTTTTTAGTAATTGTTGGACATAGTGGATGTGGGAAAAGTACATTATTAAAAATTATTGCAGGGCTTGAAGAACAAGATAGTGGTGCTTGTTTTTTAGATGGAAAAGAAATTAAAGGTCCTTCTTTTGATAGAAGTATGATTTTTCAAGAACATCGGTTATTTCCTTGGATGACAATTGAGAAAAATATACAATTAGGTTTACATGGAAAAACAAAACAAGAAAAAGACAAGATTGTGGATAAATATTTATCTATGGTAAAATTAACAAATTTTAAAAAGGCTTATCCAAGTCAACTATCGGGTGGTATGTCTCAACGAGCAGCGATTGCTCGTTCTTTAGCCACAAATCCAAAGGTGTTGCTACTAGATGAACCTTTTGGAGCGTTAGATGCTATGACAAAAATGATATTACAAGAAGAGCTACTAAAGATTCGAAGTCAGCAAAAAACAACTATGATTATGGTAACTCATGATATTGAAGAAGCCGTATATTTAGCTACACGAGTTATGATTTTAGATGCTCATCCTGGAAGGATCAAGAAGATTATAAAAATTGAATTAGGGGAAAGGAGAAATAGAGGAAGTGCTGACTTTGCTTGGTACAAAAATCAAATTTTATCTCATTTCTTCGAAGTCGTGGAACAAAATCCAGAATTTTGTATTTAAAAACATTGTTTTTCTTTTCTTAAGCTATTGTGAATTATTAAAGAAAAAAGGAAGGGGATAAAAAGGTCAAAAAGGGAGCTGTGTCTTTACGATTTTTGAATCGTGAAAGAGACAGCTCCTTTTTTATCATTTCATAAAGTTTAATAAAATACCACCGAATTGAACGAATAATGGTGCGAATACTAAAGAGACAATGGTCATTAATTTAATCAAAATATTAATGGATGGACCAGAGGTATCTTTGAATGGATCGCCTACTGTATCACCAACAACAGCAGCTTTATGGGCATCACTGCCTTTACCACCATGATTTCCTTCCTCTATGTATTTTTTTGCATTATCCCAAGCGCCACCTGCATTGGCCATAAAAATAGCCATTAATACACCTGTTAATAAGGAACCAACTAATAGTCCACCAAGTGCTGCAGGACCTAATAAAAGACCAACGATAATTGGAGCAAGTACTGCCATAATTCCTGGTAGATACATTTCATGAAGTGCGGCTACAGTAGAAATGGAAACACAAGTTTTATAATCTGGTTTTTCCGTTCCTTTTAAGATTCCTGGCTTTTCTTTAAACTGTCTACGAACTTCTTCGATCATCTTATAAGCTGCTTTTGCTACAGATTCCATTGTCATAGCAGAGAATAAGAAAGTGAGCATACCGCCGATAAAGACACCAATAATAACAGTTGCATCAAGAATATCGATGGTTTCTAAGTTAACTGCCTGTGCATAAGATACAAATAAAGCTAATGCTGTTAAAGCGGCAGAACCGATGGCAAATCCTTTACCAATAGCAGCAGTTGTATTACCAACAGAGTCCAGTTTATCTGTGATTTCACGGACAGAGTCGTCAAGTCCTGCCATTTCTGCAATACCACCAGCGTTGTCAGCAACTGGACCATAAGCGTCAATGGCTACTGTGATACCAGTTGTAGATAACATACCAACGGCTGCAAGTGCGATACCATATAATCCCATTAATTGGTGGGATACGAAAATACCAACACAAACGAGAAGAATTGGAATTGCTGTAGAGATCATTCCAACGGCAAGACCACTGATAATCGTTGTAGCAGAACTCGTTTCTGATTGCTGAGCAATCTTTTTAACAGAGTTATAATCGCTTGATGTGTAAACCTCTGTAATTGCGCCGATTAAAACACCAACGATAAGACCTGCGATAATAGCAAAAGCACCATTGAAGTTGCCAAAGAGATTTTTACTTAAAATAAGAGCAAGGATGATCACAATAGCAGTAGCAGTGTATTGTCCTAAGTTTAATGTTTTATGTGGATTGGTTCCTTTGGAAGAGCGTACAACAAGTGCCCCTACAATGGATGCTAAAATACCAGCCCCAGAAAGGAATAATGGGAATAAAATACCATTTGCATTATAAGCAGCAAATCCGAGCGTTAAAGAAGAAATAATAGAACCAACATAAGATTCGAATAAGTCAGCGCCCATACCTGCTACGTCACCAACATTGTCACCTACGTTATCAGCGATAACTGCAGGGTTACGAGGATCATCTTCTGGAATACCAGCTTCTACCTTACCAACTAAGTCAGCACCAACGTCAGCAGCTTTTGTATAAATACCACCACCAACTCTGGCAAAAAGAGCAATGGAAGAAGCTCCTAAGCTGAAACCAAAAAGAATATCCGCATCTCTTGTGATGAAATAGATAGCACTAACACCAAATAAACCAAGACCAACTACAGCAAACCCCATAACACTACCACCAGAAAAAGCGATGGATAATGCTTTTGCCATACCAAAATCTTTGGCAGCGGCAGCAGTACGAGCATTGGCTTTTGTAGCAGCACTCATACCTAAGTATCCTGCCAATGTGGAGAAAAGACTACCAACTAAAAAGCAAATAGCTGTAACCCAACTGTTCTCCCCAATTGCAAGACCAATTACAAAAAAGACTACAATAACAAAGATTACAAGGACTTTATATTCAGCAAATAAAAAGGCATGAGCACCTTCAGAAATGGCTTGACAAATTTCCTTCATTTTGTCATTTCCAGAATCTTGTTTGCTGATAAAGCTATAAAGCCAAAATGCCATTAGTAAACCAATAATACCAATGACTGGAACTAGAATTAACAAGTTCTCCATATTGTTTCCCTCCTTTAGAATAATGAGATAAAATAAATAATGAAATATTTAGAAAGACCTCTGTCATTTAGTGTAACAAAAATAT
>UQVN01000185.1 GCA_900544525.1 uncultured Eubacteriales bacterium | reverse complement strand
TAGAAAAAAGATGACGTTATGAAATAAGAAATTTTTATTTCATAACGTCATCTTTTTCTAAATCCAATATAAAATTTTCTTTTTATTGAAAACTATCTATTACTGCTATGTATAGATGCGTATTCATTATTTTTTTGAATTTTTTTTACTTCTTTGTTTCCGCTCCCTGTCCATACTAGAACAGCGAAGCAAAGCTTCTACTCTTGCTCGCAAAACCATCAAGCTAAATGGTTTTGTCACATAATCATCCGCCTCTAGTCCCAATTCGGTTATAATATCAATTTCTAAATCATTGGCGGTTAAAATTAAAATGGGAACTGTGCTCTCTTGTCGAACTTCTTTCAAAAAATCATATCCAGAACCGTCTGGTAAATTTAAATCGAAAAGCATCAAATCAAACGATTCTTTTTTATAACTATTTCTAGCCTCTTCTAAACAAAAGGCTTTCTCAATCTCATACTCCGCTAGCCCAAGTGCAAGGCATATCCTTTCATTTAACGCTTGATCATCTTGTATAATTAAAATTTTTTTCTTTTTCACTCCATATGACATATTTTTCATCTTCCCTCTTTTTCTATCTTTTTCTACTCTATTTCGCCTGGTAAGGCAATTTATCCAACACCTTTTATCGTCTTATCTCTATTTAATTTCATTATATAGCAAAAAATAGAACAGTTGCATTCTTATTTGTTTGAATACAACGGTTCTATTTTCATCCTACGACTATTCGTAGCTATTGTAAGATTCCCAGTCTACATATATGGCTATTCTTTATGCTCGAATCTTTCTAATAAATCAATTTTCTTTTGTTTCATTAAATGGTATCCAACATAGATTATAACACAAGCGATTAAAACTTGTGGTACGCGATACACGAGACTATAGATTCGATTATAAATAAACCATGGCATTAGATTTTGTAATAACCAGAAGAAGTTTTTCCATAAAATATCAACACCAATTAAAATTAATACAATGGAAATCACTTGTCGTTCTTTACCATTAAATGCATGTTTTACACTTTCTATTGTTTCATGAGAAACACAATAATGATCCTCTAAGGCATAAAACTCTTCATCTGTTAAGCTATTTTTATGAATGGCATCAAAAAATGCATAGCACCAGATAATCGGCAATAAGAAAATGAAAGATGAAAAATCCAACCAACTAGAAATGCAAATAACGAATGCAAACATTCCCATTAAAGAAACTCCTAGTTTCATAAATCCCATATACATTTGTCCTGCCCCTGGAATTAATGAAAATAAAAATGTTAAAAACTTTCCTTTCTTCTTTATCATAAAAAATCCTCCTTAAATACAAATTGGCTTTCGATTTCTTTTAATTTTTTTTGAACGGAATTTCGGAATTTGACCGATTCTATTTGCGTCTTCTTTGGAAAATAATCAATCATATTAGAAATCGATGGATTGCCGAATAAAAGCAGTAGTGAAGCAACCATTCCAATTCCCACTTTCGTACAATAGCGATAGAAGACAAAGTATTTCTTGTTATCCGCCTGTTGTATGGCATCTTTTTGCTCCATAATAGAATTTTTCATAGAAATTGGTGCTTTTATTAACTTTTCTTCCATTATTTCGCTATATTTCATAGCACATTGTTCGCATTGTGCAATATGCTCTAATATGGATAACTGCTCTTGCTCCGCTAAAGAATCGGTAGCAAACTGCCTTAATGTTATTTCATCAATATGCTTATCCATTCTATTCTTTGTCCTCCTTCCATAATTTTCGAAGCATAGCCTTTGCACGATAGATCTGAGTTTGAATGGTCTTTTTGTTTTTATTATGTAATAGGGCAATCTCTTCTGCCGTTCTTTCTTCACAAAAATGTTCCATTGCTACTTGATCATACGGCGGCTTTAACTTCTTACAATAGTTCCTTAAACGCTCTTCTACTTCTTTTTCCTCTACCATCTTTTCAATGGATCGCTCTTTTGAAGGCTCTCCTAATAATATTTGTTCTTCTACCACTTCAAGTTTTGCTTGTTTACTTTTTTTATAATCCAAACAACGATTCGCAGCAATTTTTGTAAGCCAAGCCTTTTCATATTTCCCATCAAACTGCTCTTGATTTTTATAGGCAAGCAAAAAAGTCTCTTGCGTCAAGTCTTCTGCCTCAAAATAATCTTTTGTCATTTGAAAACAGATGGAAAAAATTAAGTTACCATAGGTATCGATCCAATGCTCTAGTAAATCATCTGCATGAATGTTCTCCACCCCCTATCTCACCTATTAGAACCTTTCAAATCCTTTCTTTTTCTTCCTTCACTTACTATAACGAGGCAAACGAAAAAAAGTCTTCAACTTTTTAAAAATATTTTTGAATTTTTTTTAGGGAAATCATCATCTCTTTTAATTGCTTATTTTTTTCTTCCTCTAATTGGGAAATATTAGGAATTCTATTTTCGAAATAGACGATTAACTGCTCTACTAATCGTTCAATGGTTCCTTCACATACACCCTCGTTTCTTCGAACTAAAATTTGCTTTGTTAGGCGTTCTTGCCCTTGTACCTTATGAAATCCTTCTTGTAACCATTTATCACCCAACGTTTCATTTTGCGCTCTCCCTAATCCTATGTAATAGCAAAATGCCATCCGAAGATAACATTCCAATCCTTGATTTTCTGTCTTGCTGTTACAAGCCTGTTCATAGTAATCCGCACTTATTTTTAAATCCTTTTCTACAACAATCCCTTCTTGATAAAATCTGCCAAGAGTACAGCAAGCATCATCATTGCCATCGTTTGCAGACTCTTCATACCAAAAAAGGGCTTGCTCTACCTCTTTTTTTGTCCCTCTTCCTAAATAATAATCATCGGCTAGATTATTTTTCGCCGTCAATTCACCAGCCAATGCACTTCTTTTATAATAAGCAAAAGATTTTTCTAAATCTTTTTTAGTACCTGTCCCATTTCCATAGGCATACCCAAGATAAAATAAGGCATCTGGATCTTCCGCCTCTTCGATTAACTGTCGAAAAATTTGAACCGCTCTTTCATAATGAACTTCCGTTCCAATTCCATTCCAATAAAAAGTTCCTAAATAATAAATGGCATCGAGATCTCCATTTTCTGCTGCATCCTCCATTAATAAAAATGCCATTTCCTCATTTTGTTCCACTCCATTTCCATACGCATAGCAATTAGCAAGCAATCGTTGTCCTCTCGCATAATTGTCTTCTGCTGATTGTCGATAACACCAAGCAGCTTGTTCTAAATCTACAAAAACTCCTATTCCATGCTCATAACACCAACCTAAATTACAATAAGCTGGCATATAATGAAAAGAAATGGCCTGCTCATATAACCAAACTGCCTGCTTTTCATCGATTTCAACTCCAGCTCCCGTTTCATAGCACCAACCTAGATTACAAATTCCCCATGGTTCTCCTTCTTTTGCTGAATTCGAAAAACACTGAAATGCCTTTTCTTCTTCTCCTTCCTCTGAAAAAAAGATACCAAGCTGGCACCAGTCCATTCCTGTCATATCCTTTTCTTCGATTTTCTCCATTTTGCCGAAACATTTTGGACAGTATGTTTCCTTTTCTCCCTCTCTCATACAATCACATTCTTCTTCTGTACAACGATATATCATAAAAGACTCCTTTCTTTTTAACGATAAGAATATTTTTTCTCTCTTCTCATAATTTTCTCATAAAAGGACGATTTTTTAAAGATTCATTTTCTTCTTATTTATAATATTTACGATAACGAGGAAACATAAAAAAATATGCTTTCCCATAACGCCAAAAAGGCTGTCAATACAAGACAGCCTTTGTTGAACTTTCATTATGAATATTGAATAAAGTGCACTCCACTTTTTCCATTGTTTTTTACATGATATAAAGCCTTATCCACTTCTGTATAAAGAACGTGGAAAGGAATCTGATTGTCTTCCATATAAATCATACCAATGCTAATGCCTAACTCACAGTCTGGATATCGTTTGGCATAGGTTTCAGAAAAAATTTGTTTCAATTGCTCGACTCGTTTATAAATAACTCTTTGACTTGTCACATCGGATAAATAAACAAGAAACTCATCTCCTCCAAAACGAGAGACAATATCCCCTTTTCTTGTATGCTTTTTTAAAATATTGGCAAGTCCTCTTAATACTTCATCTCCATGTTGATGTCCATAGGTATCATTTACCTTTTTAAAATTATCAATATCAATCATCAGTAAAGCCGCTGGCACTTTTTCTATTTCTTGTTCCTTAATTAACTCCATTGCCTTTCTTCGATTATAAATTCCAGTTAAGCTATCAACAGAAGCCTCTGCTTCAAACTTTAACTTTAACTCCACGGTTTTAGAAACATCCAAAATCACACTGAAAAATAATTGGACTCCGTCCTCTGTTTGAATCTGTTTTCCTTTTTCGCAAATCCAGACATAGCTTCCATCTTTTTTCTTAAGACGATAATCTAAAACATAATTTTCCTCGTTTCCATCACTAGAAAACATTGTTTGTTGCACTCGCTTCACATCATCGTTATGTATATAATGAATCATTTTCGGATCCTTTATCAGTTCTTCATGCGTATATCCAAGCTCTTTTATCAACTCTTGATTCATATAGTACAAAGAAAAATCTTGATCTCGATAAGTGACTAACCCACCTACTGGTATCATCTCCAATAATTGTTCAAGAAATTTTCTTTCATAAGTACGGCCATGTTCTTCTTTCTCATGTTCTTTCTTACTTTCCACAAAATGTTCCTCATCTTCTGTCATTGGAACGACATAATGAATATGAACAATTTTAGAACTCCTTTGCTCCTTTTGAAAAATAATGGTCATTTGTACTTTTTGTAATGACTCTTTCTTTTCTATCATAATTTCTCCAAAGCAACAAGTGATTTGATCATTCAATCTATTTTCTTTATAATTTTGAATATAAAATGGAATTAAATTTGGACATTTTATTACCTCTTTTTTTAGAAATTGATGAAATGTCTCTCTATCATTTATTTCTTGTTCTATCCCAATGCATTGAACGTTCTTGTCAAGAAAAGATATGGTTTTTTCTACATTTCTCTCTATTAGAAAACTCGTTAAAAATTTATAAAAAGGCGTATTGATTTCATATGGTTTCATTTCCATAATATCCCTCCATCTTTTTGCCGTTTTATGCCGTGTATTTCTCCCTATCCTCCTATTCGCTTATTAACTCTACTACTAAGCGTAACACGGTCTTCTCTTTTTGTCTACGAATATCGACTTTCGTTTTTCTAGCTTTTTTTCTCTTTTTCGTCTTTTCTATATGATAATAAGATAGCGACGCAACACTCTTTTTCCCATTCACTAACCTTTGCCAATACACCTTTTCTTACCTATCTGCTATTTTTCACAGAAAAAAGACTTTAGAAATCTTCTGTATTATCGGATTCTAAAGTCTTTTCTATCCTATTTTTTCATTTTTCTTTTATGTTCTTATAAATTTCTATGCAAGTGTAGCTTCTAAATTTTCACGAATCGCTTTAATAAACTGTTCGCTATTTAACACCGTTACATTTTCTAATGATGTAATTAATGCTAAATCTTTTGTCATCTTTCCTGACTCAATCGTAGAAAGTGTGGCATGCTCTAATTGATTTGCAAACGTTACTAATGCCTCATTATTATCGAGTTCTCCTCTTTTTCTTAAAGCACCTGTCCATGCAAAAATAGTCGCAACAGAGTTGGTAGAAGTTTCCTCTCCTTTTAAATGTTTATAATAATGTCTTTGTACCGTTCCATGGGCAGCCTCATATTCATAATATCCATGAGGAGATACTAATACAGAAGTCATCATTGCTAAAGAACCAAAGGCAGAAGAAACCATATCGCTCATCACATCACCATCATAGTTTTTACAAGCCCAAATAAATCCGCCTTCCGCTTTCATAACACGGGCAACTGCATCATCAATTAATGTGTAGAAATACTCAATGCCTGCATCTTCAAAGCGCTTTGCATAATCGTTATCATAAATTTCTTGGAAAATATCTTTAAAGGTATGATCATATTTTTTAGAAATCGTATCTTTTGTTGCAAACCAAAGATCTTGTTTCGTATCTAATGCATATTCAAAACAGCTTTTTGCAAAACTTTCAATGGATTCATCTAAATTATGCATTCCTTGTACAATTCCTGCACCGGTAAAGTTATGTATTAATTCTCTTTCTTCTGTTCCATCTTCTTTTGTATACACAAGTTCTACTTTTCCCGCACTTGGAATTTTCATTTCTGTTCCTTTATAGACATCTCCATAGGCATGTCTTGCAATTGTAATCGGTTTTTTCCAATTTTTCACACATGGTTCAATCCCTTTTACAACGATCGGTGCTCGAAATACCGTTCCATCTAACATCGCACGAATCGTGCCGTTTGGACTCTTCCACATTTCTTTTAATTGATACTCTGTCATACGGGCTGCATTCGGTGTAATCGTAGCGCATTTTACGGCAACACCATATTTTTTTGTAGCATTGGCAGAATCAACGGTTACCTGATCATTTGTCTCATTTCTATGCTCTAATCCTAAGTCATAATATTCTGTGTTTAAGTCAATAAAAGGAAGTAATAATTCATCTTTAATCATCTTCCACAGAATGCGAGTCATTTCATCTCCGTCCATTTCAACTAAAGGGGTTGTCATTTTTATCTTTTCCATGTGTATTCCTCCAATTCCTAAATCAAATAATTGTATACATGTATTAAATTATACTCTATCTTTCTAAAACTGACAAGTAGCTTTCTATAAAAAAAGCCCTTTGATCAAAAATTTCTGATCAAAAGACTTCCTCCTTTATATGTAGACAACAAGTCATACAAAAGCATATACGCTTTTATATAACAATAACTCGTAAACGTGAAAATTCCTAACAT
>UQVN01000184.1 GCA_900544525.1 uncultured Eubacteriales bacterium | reverse complement strand
TGCGGGTGTAGTTCAATGGTAGAACACCAGCCTTCCAAGCTGGATACGTGGGTTCGATTCCCATCACCCGCTTGTATAATGAAAAGATTATACAACAAAAATGAAAGAAAGTAAATGTTTCCATAGCTCAGCTGGATAGAGCAACGCCCTTCTAAGGCGTGGGTCCGGGGTTCGAATCCCTGTGGGAACGTTATGGTGGGTATAGCGCAGTTGGTTAGCGCGCCAGATTGTGGCTCTGGAGGCCCTGGGTTCGAATCCCAGTATCCACCCTATTTCAACCATTAGTTGAAATATTGGGCTATCGCCAAGCGGTAAGGCACAGGACTTTGACTCCTGCATTCGCTGGTTCAAATCCAGCTAGCCCAGTTAGAGTTTGTAAAAACTCGAACAGAACCGTTGGTTCAAATGGGATATTAGCTCAGTCGGTAGAGCACTTGACTTTTAATCAAGGTGTCCGGGGTTCGAATCCCCGATGTCTCATTGTAATAAGTCGTTGGTTAACAGAAGTTGGCTGACGGCTTATCTTTTTCTAATCGCGGGTGTGGCGGAATTGGCAGACGCGCCAGATTTAGGTTCTGGTGTCCCCGACGTGCAGGTTCAAGTCCTGTCACCCGCACTGTAAAAGCCTTGTATTTACAAGGCTTTATTTTTTTGTCTGAAAATGATAAGTTCAGTAGAAAAGCATATTTTGAAAATCTGATACTTGTATTTTCATTTTATGATTATAGAGTCTATAGTGATAGAATAGAATTATGAGAGTATAAATTCTATAGGGTTCACATTAGCGGTATCTTTGAGAAAGATATAGGAAAAGGAACCTACTAAGTGAGTAGAATCCATGGGATAGAACATTAAAAAAATAATTGTTGACAAGAAGAAAATATAATGATATAATATAAGAAGTATTTTAAATGTTTAATTGGTTCACATGTGTTGTAAATCATTTTCACTAAATGAATTACAGTATATGTGTTTTTTTTATGTGTTTCTTTGATTTATGCGAAACAAAAGAGATATACAAGAGTGTCTATGCTTTTATATAACGAATGTTCGTAAACATGAGAAAGCGTGAAAGTGTTTCTCATTATCTGAGTGAAAAAATTCAATAGAGTGTTTTTCATAGTTTTCATGTAAGGAACCTCAGCGTTTAAAGTAAAATAATATAATTGGAGGTATCTTTCATGAATAAAGGTACAGTAAAATGGTTTAACAAAGAAAAAGGATTTGGATTTATTACAAACGAAGGAAATGGAGAAGATGTATTCGTACATTTTTCTGGAATCGCTTCAGAAGGTTTTAAATCATTAGAAGATGGACAAAAAGTTCAGTTTGAAATTACAAAAGGTAATCGTGGCATGCAGGCTACGAATGTTATAGCAGAATAGTTGATATTTTGCACACTCCCATTAAAGAAGAAATTCTTTAGTGGGAGTTTTTGTTTATGGGAAGATAACGAGACATAAACTATGATTTTTAATTTTATAATTTTACTAGCCGATTAAGACAAAAAACAGAACCTACGTCGAACTAAAAAGACAATAAAAAGAACGCTTGGAAAACTTATCGCAAGTGCACTTAAATTTGTTGTTTTCTAGTTTCCATGGTATCATTTATATAAAAAACAGGAATTTGTGAGGATACAAAATGGAAAAGAATAAAATCAGAGTTGCTACAAAGCAAGATGCAAAAAGTTTGGTTGAAATTTATGCTCCATACGTTGAAAAAACAGCCATTACCTTTGAATATACAGTGCCTACTGTAGAAGAATTTGAGAAGAGAATGGAGCATGTGTTAGAAAAATATCCTTATCTTGTTGCAGAGAGGGATGGGGAAATCGTAGGCTATGCCTATGCTAGTGCTTTTCATGAGCGACCTGCCTATGATTGGGCAGTAGAAACTACCGTATATGTGAAACAAGGCAAGAAGAAAATGGGAATAGGACGAGAACTATATGAAGCATTAGAAAAGGTTCTTTTCCAACAGAATATTTTAAATTTAAATGCTTGTGTTGCTTATCCAGAAGTGGAAGATGAATATCTCACACAAAATAGTATACAATTTCATGAACATTTGGGATATCGTTTTGTGGGAGAGTTTTATCAGTGTGGGTATAAGTTTGGCCGTTGGTACAATATGGTGTGGATGGAAAAACATATTTCAGAACATAAAGATAATCCATTAGCAGTGAAAAAATTCGATGAGATAAGGGAATTGATTGCAAAAAAATATGAAATTTTATAAATAAAAAGAACAGAGGGTTTTAAAAGAACAAGCATTTTTGCTTGACTTATACCTTCTAGACAAATTAAGGTGGAAGTTTAAAAATGACTTCCACCTATTTTTAGTTTACACAAAGACAATGAGCCATGTAGGAGCATTTATACTCACATATGACCACTGTCTGCAAACGTGAAAAGTCTGGTATTATTCGTGAATATGAGAAGTTTACAAAGCGTTTTTCTTATGGTTTCTATAAAAATGCTTCAAGTTTATATTATTAATGAATAAAATTTGTCTGATAAGTATTTTCTAATTGAGGAGCAGGAATTCCTTGCTGTTTACTAAGTTCAAAACATTTTAACATATGAGCCATATTCCTTCCAATATTTCGCATAATCTGTAATCCCTCTAAATCCTGTAAGACATCTTCAGGAGTTTGTCCATGTACCATATTCCAATAAGTAGAAGATACAATTGGCATAGAAGCAATTGTAAAATATTTATTTAATACATCAACAGAAGCTGTAGTACCTCCACGTCTTGCAGAAACGATAGCAGCGGCTGGTTTTCCTACAAAAGGAACATAGATATGATTTTGTGAACAGGAATAAAAGGCGCGATCTAAAAAGGATAATAAGCGACCGCTTGGATGAGCAAAATAAACTGGAGAGCCAAAAATAAATCCATCGGCCTGTTTTGCTAAATCAAGAAATTCATTGACACGATTATCAGGGAAGATGCAACCATTTCCTTTACATTGGTTACATCCAATACAATCTCTTACTGGTTGACCACCCAGATCAAAAATTTCGTAATCAACTCCATTTTCATTTAAAGTTTTTCCGATTTCTGATAATGCTGTATAAGTACAGCCTTTTTTGTTGGAGCTACCATTTACCATTAATACTTTCATTGTAATTCCTCCTAATTGCTATTTCTTTTTTTCTATTATAAAATAAATATAAATATTTGGATAGAACTCACATATTTGTAAGGTACTATCAAAAAGGAGAGTAAAGAATGGAAGAGAAAAAAACGGCGTGTGCCGAGATCAATATCGAGCCATTTTCTTATGCATTATCATTGATTCATGGAAAGTGGAAGATGCATATTCTTTTTTGGCTTTGGAAAGTAGAAGTGATGAGGTATGGTGAGATAAAAAGAGCATTAGGAAATGTGACTCATAAAATGTTATCCAATCAGCTAAAAGAGTTAGAAAGGGATGGAGTTATTATTCGAACCGAATATCCGCAAGTACCACCAAAGGTAGAATATTCCCTATCAGAGCTTGGAAAATCTTTTATGCCTATTTTACAGGAGATTTGTCGATGGGGAAAGGAGCATATCCCGAAAAAAGAGGAAAACCAAGTGGGAAAAGAAGAATCACATTGATTTTTCTTACAGATTCTCATACAATAAGAAGTAGGGCATAAGGCCAATTTTAATAGAAAGAAGGAAGAAACAATGAATCGTATTGCAGATGAAAGAATTGGCAAACTTCGTGAATTAATGAAAGAACGCCATATTGATGCGTATATTGTTCCAACAGCAGATTTTCACGAATCTGAATATGTAGGTACTTATTTTGAGAGCCGTATTTTTTTAACAGGATTTACAGGTTCTGCGGGAACAGCCGTAGTAACAATGAATGAAGCGGCTCTTTGGGTGGATGGACGATATTTCGTTCAAGCAGAAGAGCAAATAAAAGGCACTTCTATTATTCTTCAAAAGATGGGACAAGAAGGCGTTCCAACGATCAAAGAATACTTAAAAGAAAAAATGCCACAATCAGGGGTGTTAGGGTTTGATGGACGTGTGATGAATACTGCTATGGGAGAAGAGTTAGAAGAAGCTCTTTCTTCAAAAGAAGTTGCCATCACTTGTCAAGAAGATTTAATTGATATTATTTGGACAGACCGTCCAGAAATTTCAAAAGAACCAGTGTGGATCTTAGATGAGAAATTCGCAGGAAAATCTGCAAAAGATAAAATAAATGAATTAAGAGAAGATATGAAGTGTCAGGGTGCGACAGCTCATATTTTAACGACGTTAGATGATATTGCATGGTTACTTAATATTCGTGGAAATGATATTGAGTGTAATCCAATGGTACTTTCTTATGCAATGATTACAATGGATCACTTCTATTTATATATTCATTCAGAAGTATTAAACGATGAAGTGAGAACTTACTTAGAAGCACAAGGAGTAACAATAAAAGGCTATCAAGAGATTTATGATATGGTACCACAGTTAAAGAATGAGACAATCTTGTTAGAAAAAGGTTGTACCAATTATGCAATTTATAGCTTAATTGATGGCTCCAATGAGATCTTAAATCAAATCAATCCAACGGTAATTAAAAAAGCGACAAAAAATCCAGTGGAAGTGGAAAATATGAAAAAGGCACACTTAAAAGATGGTGTAGCTATGGTCAAATTTATTCGTTGGTTAAAAGAAAATGTTGGAAAAATTCCAATGACAGAAATGAGCGTTTCCAACTATTTAGATAATTTACGTGCAGAACAGGAAGGAAATTTAGGACTTAGCTTCCATACAATCTCTGCTTACGGAGAACATGCAGCTATGTGTCATTATTCTGCTACAGAAGAAACCGATATTCCTGTAGAGGCAAGAGGTCTTTATCTTGTGGATTCAGGCGGACAATACTATGAAGGAACGACAGATATCACAAGAACAATCGCAGTTGGTGAGCTTACAAAGGAAGAAAGAGAGCATTTTACATTAACGGTTATTAGTATGTTACGTCTTGGTGCTGTGAAGTTTTTACATGGTTGTCGTGGAGTTTCCTTAGATTATGTGGCAAGAGAACCATTCTGGAGTCGTGGACTTGACTATAATCATGGAACAGGACATGGAGTAGGATTTTTAGCAAATGTACATGAAAGACCAAATGGAATCCGTTTTAGAATCGTTCCAGAACGTCAGGATAGTTGTATTTTAGAAGAAGGTATGATTATGTCTGATGAACCAGGAATTTATATTGCAGGAAGTCATGGTTCTCGTACAGAAAACCTTGTTGTATGCAAAAAAGCGGAGAAAAATGAATATGGTCAATTCATGGAATTTGAATATTTAACATTTGTACCATTAGATATCGATGGATTAGATTTATCTGTTATGACAGATAGAGATATTTGTTTATTAAATGAATATCATGCAAATGTATATGAAAAAATTTCTCCATACTTAACAGAAGAGGAAAAAGCTTGGCTTGCAAATGCAACAAGAGAAGTAAAAAGAGCTTAAGAAAAAATACAAACGATGACAGGCTGCTTGTGAGTGGTTTGTCATCGTTTTATAAAAATATAAAAAAGTTGTTGCATAATAGAAAAGTTTATGTTATAATTCTTCATGTTGACAAAACAACATATTGTTTGCGGGAATGCTGGAATTGGCAGACAGGCATGACTAAGGATCATGTTCGCGTAGCGAGTGAGGGTTCAAGTCCCTTTTCCCGCATGAAGAAAAGCTTCAAGATATTTATCTTGAAGCTTTTTTATGTTATAGGAAATTCCTCCCAAGGCGAGCCATCCTATAACATAAAAAAGCACTACATGCTTCAAAACCTTATTTTTTTAGTAAATTGTGTTGTTCTAAATCTAGTTTCCCTTCTGTAATTCCTTCAAATGTATTATAAAATACGGTTTCATTGATGTCTTTTCTCATACCATGAAGCTTATGGGGAACAGATGATTCACTTGGATATCCTACTGGTAAAAGAGCCACAGGAACAAGATATTCTGGTAATTGGAACATTTTACGAAGTGTGCTCTCGTTAAAATCTGCTACAAAAGTACTTCCTAGTCCTAATTCAGTTGCTTCAAACATCATATGTGTTGTTACAATCGTAGCGTCCATTCTACCACTATCTTCTTTTGTATGAGAATTGATCCAACTAGCATTAGAATCATAACAGATTAGGAATACTAATGGTGCATTAAAATGATAAGGTGTACATAGTTTTAATTGTGCTAAAGATTCTTCATTATTCATAACTAGAATTCTTTGTGGTTGATAATTTACTGCAGTCGGTGCTACTTGAGCAGCTTCTAAAATTAAATTTAATTTATCTGTTTCGACTTTTTTATCACTAAATTTTCTAACTGAGTATCTTGCTTTTGCTAAATCTAAAAAACTCATATTGACCTCCAAATCTTTTTTGTGTGTGATATAATTACTATACCTATAGAAGCTGAAAACAACAAGTATGCAGATAATTCTGCCTTAGTATGAAATTTCTGCCTTAAAAGCAAATATCATAAGAACAAAGGAGAATATAAGTATGACAATAGAAATTAGTTATAATCCTGAATTACCAGAGGGTAATGTTTATGAAACAAAATGTCCTATTATTTACGCACTTGATATTGTGGGACAAAAATGGAAATTACCAATTATGTGGTATTTATTTCAAAATGAATCCACTCGTTATAATGAATTGAAACGGAAAATAAATGGAATTACAAATATGATGCTTACGAAATCTCTAAAAGAACTAGAAGAGAATCAGCTTATTTTGAGAAAACAATATGAAACCATTCCTCCAAAGGTAGAATATTCTCTAACGGAACGTGGAAAGGCATTACTTCCTACTTTAAATGAACTATATAAATGGGGAGAAGAACAACTAAAGTTAGAACAAGATAAGATAAAAAAATGAGATATCTGATAGT
>UQVN01000183.1 GCA_900544525.1 uncultured Eubacteriales bacterium | reverse complement strand
ATCTAATGGTTTTTCTTCTTTTTTTATGCTAAAATACATTTTTAGTAGAAACCATATTTCATAATGGAAACAAAGGAGAGTAATATTATGGGCTATAAAAAAATAAAACCTATGTTGTCACCAGAGGAAATTAAATCTCGTATTCCTATGACAGAGGAACTGTTAGCAACAAAAGCTATAAGAGATCAACAATTAAAAGAAATTTTTACAGGACAGTCCGATCGCTTTATTGTCATCATTGGACCTTGTTCCGCAGATAGCGAAGAACCAGTGATGGAATATTTATACCGTCTTGCAAAAGTAAATGAAAAAGTTAAAGACCGCCTGATGATTGTTCCTAGAATTTATACGAACAAACCTCGTACAACAGGAGAAGGCTATAAGGGAATGTTTCATCAACCAGATCCTGAAAAAGCTCCTGATATGTTAGAGGGTGTTATGGCAATTCGTCACTTACATATTCGCTCCATTGCAGAAACTGGTTTTACTGCTGCCGATGAAATGCTATATCCAGAAAATTGGCAATACCTTGATGATATTTTATCTTATGTAGCCATTGGTGCTCGTTCTGTAGAAAACCAACAACATCGTTTAACGGTAAGTGGTATGGACGTGCCAGTTGGAATGAAGAATCCAACCGGCGGTGATTTAACGGTCATGATGAATTCTGTCATCGCTGCTCATGCGAAACATACATTTCTTTATGGTGGTTGGGAAGTAGAAACAGAAGGAAATCCTCTTGCTCACACGATTCTTCGTGGTGCTGTGGATAAACACGGTCAAAATATTTCTAACTATCACTATGAAGATTTAATGCATGTTCAGCAAATGTATGAGCATTTAGAACTTTCTAACCCAGCTTGTATTGTAGATGCAAATCATGCAAACTCTGCAAAACATTGGGAACAACAGCCTCGTATTGTCAAAGAAGTCCTTCATAGCCGTAAATTCAATTCCGATCTGCATTCTCTTGTAAAAGGAGTTATGATCGAAAGCTATCTTGAAGATGGAAATCAAAAAGTTGGAGGCGGCTGTTTTGGTAAATCCATTACTGACCCTTGTCTTGGCTGGGAAAAAACAGAACAATTACTTTATGAAATTGCTGATTTAATTTAACAAGATATATTTCTTTTCCAAAATAGAAAAAAATTTTATTCAAACAAGAGACTTTCCTTTTACCTTCTAAACGGCAGTCTCTTGTTTTTCCTTATTATCCTCTCATTTCTTTCCAGCTTAGTTTCTTAAAAAGATCTTTTGCCTCAGTTCCATTCCAACCTTTTTGCAATAAATGAAAAGAAAACGAGGTTCTTAACACATGCGGTGTAATTTCTTTTTTAATTCCTACTTGATTGGCATATGATTTTATCATCTTCCAAAGCCCTTGACGTGACATAGCTTGTCCACTTCGATTTAAAAATAAAATATCAGTCTTTTCCTTTTCTAATTGTGGCCTTGCTTCCTTTATATATTCTGTCAAAATCTCTTTTGCAATCGTTTCAAAAGAAATAACCTTTGTTTGCTTTTCCCCTTCACAAACCAAATACCCCAATTCTAAATTTACATTCTCCTTTTTCAATTGAATCAATTCATTTACATGGATTCCCGTCTCGTAAAGCAACTCTAAAATGGCCAGATCTCTCATTCCTTTTGGCGTTCTTTTGGAAGGCTGTTCAAATAGTAACTCAATTTCTTCGATTGTTAAGACATCAATTGTTTTTTTCTCAACTTTTGGACTTTGCAATTGTTCTGTTGGATCAATAGACAGCCAACCACTTCGAACTAAATATTGAAAAAATTTTTTTAATACCGTAATACTTCTAGAAATCGTAGCCGTTGAAAATCCTTTTTTCTCCAAATATAACAAATAGGAAGTCACACTTGTAGCTGTTATTTCTTTTACTTCTGTCATTCCAGACTGTTCAAAATATGCCTTTGCTTTTCTTAAATCTCTCTCGTAAGAAATTTTGGTATTATGACTTGCTCTTTTTTCTTTCTCTATATATGTAATAAACTGTTGTATTTTTTCCTCCACCTGTTTCACTTCCTTTGCATTTTTTATTTTTATCTTTTAACAGTCTTATCTATTTTCCAATAAGAAACATTGTTATCTTTTGTACAAGTGTTGGATTCCAATAAGCTTCTATATAACAGCCCAGCCCCCAAATTCCAATGATGCAAATCAATTGTAATAACATTTGATAATCTTTTTTTTGTTTTTCTCCAATTTGAAACAACCCATAAAGAGCGCCACCATATACAAAATAATGGGGAATTAAATATACAACGGATACTAATATCCCTATAATCCCAATTCGCATTGTCTCTAGCGCGAATAAGGCACTTGTTGAAAAAGAAAATACAAAAAGTGGGACTCCAATTCCAATAAAACGATTTGTAAAAAAAAATAATAGTAAAATTCCTAATAATTGTTTCCCTCTTCGAAATAATAAAAATATAAAATATTGCTTTTGCGGTAACTCGCCATCGGCTATCGTACGATATCGATCCAAATTCCACAACTCAGATATCCCTGCCTCATTTTTAAAAAATAGATTTGTTAAGAAAGCCCCTAATATAATTCCTGTAAAAAAAATCACTTTCCATATCTGATATACTTTTTGATTTTGTTCCATAGAAAAATCTCCTTTATCATAAATAAGCACATTCTCATAACTTCGGTATTATGTAATACTATATGCCTATTTCTCAAAAAAGAGAACTCTATCCCTCTATCTCGCCTATTTTTTATCAATATACTTTGCTTTATAGGTTAAAACCCCTGCAATTGTTTTGGCATCTTTTATTTTTCCTTCGATAATCATATCCATCAATTCTTCTACCGAATATCTTTCGATTTGAACAAACTCATCTTCATCCAAATGCTGTTCTGTCTGTACAAGCTCAGTCGCCAAATAAATATATACAACTTCATTACAAAAACCAATTGCCGTAATAGCATCCACAAGATGTTCTATCTTTCCGGCCCTTTGCCCTGTTTCTTCTTCTAACTCACGAAGAGCACTCATTTTTGGCTCTTCCCCTTCATTAATTCCACCTGCTGGTATTTCAAGACTCATGCGCTCTAAGGAATTTCGATATTGACGCACCAGAATAATTTTTCCTTCTTTATCCACCGGTACAACAGCTGATGCGCCTTTATGCTTTACCAAATCCCATTCCACTTGTTTTCCATTTGGTAGCTGAACAATATCTTTATATACATCAATAATATGACCTTTATAAGCTAATTCTTGTCTAATTTTTTTATATTCTTTTTCCATAATGTTTCCTCTCTTTCTTATATAGAAGGAAGAACTCTATGCCCTTCCAAGACCATTGTTTTTTAGAAACCATGAGAAGCACGCTTTGCGAAGTTCTCACGTTCGTAGACAGTCGCTATATGTCAGCATAAATGCTCTCGCATAGCTGATTGTCTTTGCATAAAAATATAGAAAACCCTACAAATGGCTTATGATTCTTTTCATAAGTTTGTAGGGTTTTCATTCTCTCGATTTGATATTTTATTTTGTCATATTATTATTTTGCATAATCCGTAGCACGAGACTCACGAATTACATTAACCTTTATCTGACCAGGATATTCCAATTCATTTTCAATCTGCTTGGAGATATCTCTTGCTAATAAAATCATATCAGAATCGCTTACTTGTTCTGGAACTACCATTACACGAATCTCACGACCCGCTTGAATTGCAAAAGTTTTATCAACACCTTTGAATCCATTACCAATGTCTTCAAGTTGTTTAAGTCTAGTTGTATAAGAATCCAAAGTCTCTCTTCTTGCCCCTGGACGAGCAGCTGAGATTGTATCAGCAGCTTGTACAATACAAGAAATAAGGGACGTTGGTTCTACATCACCATGATGAGATTCCACTGCATTAATAACAATTGGAGATTCTTTATATTTTCTACATAAATCTACACCAATTTCAATATGAGAACCTTCCATTTCATGGTCTACTGATTTACCAATGTCATGTAATAAGCCTGCACGTTTTGCCATTCTTATGTCCACACCAATCTCAGCAGCTAATAATCCACTGAGCTGTGCAACTTCCATAGAGTGTTTCAGAGCATTTTGTCCGTAACTTGTTCTAAATTTCATTTTTCCAAGTAGACGAATTAACTCTGGATGAATGCCATGAACTCCTACTTCAAGAGCAGCAGCTTCACCTTCTTCACGCATCATCACTTCTACTTCTTTTTGAGCCTTTTCTACCATTTCTTCAATTCTCGCAGGATGGATGCGTCCATCAACAATTAATTTCTCAAGAGCAATTCTTGCAACCTCTCTGCGTATTGGATCAAAACTTGATAAAATAACAGCTTCTGGAGTATCATCAATAATTAAATCTACTCCTGTCATTGTCTCTAAAGTACGAATATTTCGACCTTCGCGTCCAATGATACGACCTTTCATCTCATCATTTGGAAGCTGTACTAAAGAAATTGTTGTTTCGGCAACATGATCTGCTGCACACTTTTGAATCGCAGTTACAACATATTCTTTTGCTTTTTTGTTGGCTTCTTCTTTGGCTCTGGTTTCCATTTCTTTTACCATTACCGCAGTCTCATGTTTCACTTCATCTTCAACCGTTTTCAAAAGATATTCTTTTGCTTGTTCAGAGGTTAATCCAGAAATTCTTTCTAGTTCCTGTAAGCGCTTCGCCTCAAGCTCTGCAACTGCTATTTTTTGCTTTTCAAGGCTTGCTTCTTTTGACGCAAGGCTTGACTCTTTACGCTCTAGCATTTCTGCTTTACGATCAACTGTTTCTTCCTTGTTGATCACGCGTTTTTCATAGCGTTGTAATTCTGTACGGCGTTCTCTTGTTTCTTTTTCGAAGTCATTTTTTGCCTTAATGGACTCTTCTTTGGCTTCTAAAAGAGCTTCGCGTTTTTTCGCTTCTGCTGTTTTTACACCTTCATCTATAATCTCTCTAGCTTTCTCTTCTGCGCTTCCAATCTTAGCTTCAACAATTTTCTTACGATATGCTGTAGCCCCAAACCAAGACACAAGCGCTGTAAGCACGAAAGTAATTAAGACAGCAATTACAATTTCCACAGGAGCACCTCCTTATTCAATTTTCGTTGCCCTCTTCGTCTCCCACCAATAAACATAGAAAACTCGTGATTTATGCAACACTTAAATTTTATACTTTTTTTAGTGCTATGTCAAGTATAAGGTACTCCTAATTTCAGAAAACTGTCCACAATTCCAATACAATTTCTTTTTCTTTCTACTGGATTTCTATTTCTTCTAAATACTCTTCTACTACTCTTCTCACAAGACTATACGAATATCCTTTTCTTAAAAAATAACTATAATGCTTTTGCATTTCTTTTGGTTCGCAAGGAACTTTCCCTTGTAACCGTTTTTCCACAAGTTTTCGAAGAACTTCTCCTTCATCCCATTCATTCTCTTCTAAATAGGCAGTGACTTCTTCTTTCTTTATTCCCTTTTGAATCAATTCCATTTCAATCTGTTTTTTACTTTTTCCATCTTTTTTAAAAACAATGTAGTTTTCCATATATCGATTATCATCAATATATCCATAAGATTCCACATAAGTGATGGCCTGTTCTGCCATAGATGCGCTAAAAGAGGCTTCTATCAGCCTCTTTCGCAATTCTTCACGGGTGCGATCGCCATGCTTTAATAATAACATAGCTTTCTTTTTCGCTCTTTTTAGAACAATCTCTTTCTCAATTGTAAAAGCTATCGATTCTTCAATCTCGATTCCTTCTTCTAAATGGAACTTTTTTATCTCTTTACTATAAAGAGCAAAAGCAAATTCATAGTCTAAATCAATTCGATAAAATTCTTTCTTTATTCGTTCCATTTTCGTAATTAGCATTATTCTTCCTCTTTTACTTCTTTCTCTTCTTCTACTTCCCCACCAATATTAAAATGCGCACGAACAAGAGCTTCGATTTCTTCCATTGTCTCTGGATGTTCTCTTAAATACTGTTTGGCATTTTCACGGCCTTGTCCAATCTTATCTTCATTATAAGCATACCAAGCACCAGATTTATTGACAATTCCAACATTCGCTGCTAAATCAAGAATATCCCCTTCTCTTGAAATTCCTTTTCCAAACATAATGTCAAATTCTGCTTCTTTAAATGGTGGCGCAATTTTATTTTTTACAACTTTAATTCGTGTACGGTTTCCAACAATCTCTCCACCTTGCTTTAAAGCTTCAATTCTTCTTACGTCCATACGAATAGAAGAGTAGAACTTAAGAGCACGTCCACCAGTTGTTGTCTCAGGATTTCCAAACATAACACCAACTTTCTCACGAAGCTGATTGATAAAAATAACCGTACAATTAGACTTACTAATGACAGCAGTTAATTTACGAAGAGCCTGTGACATTAAACGAGCATGAAGACCCACATGAGAATCTCCCATATCTCCATCAATTTCTGCCTTTGGTACAAGAGCAGCTACCGAGTCAACAATTACAATATCAACTGCACCAGAACGCACCATAGTCTCTGTAATCTCAAGAGCTTGCTCTCCATTATCTGGCTGTGAAATATAAAGGTTATCCGTATCTACCCCAATATTTTTTGCATAAACAGGATCTAATGCATGCTCTGCATCAATAAAACCAGCAATTCCTCCGCGTTTTTGCACTTCTGCAATCATATGAAGGGCAACGGTTGTCTTACCACTGGATTCTGGTCCATAGATTTCAATAATACGTCCTTTTGGAACCCCTCCAAGCCCAAGTGCTAAATCAAGACTTAAAGAACCTGTAGGAACAGTCTCAATATTCATATTAATATTGGAGTCCCCAAGTTTCATAACAGAACCCTTTCCATATTGTTTTTCTATCTGTGAAAGAGCGGCATCTAACGCTTTTAACTTTTCTTCTTTTAACATATTTACTTCTCCTTTTCTTTTTCTCGAACAAATGTTTGCTATAT
>UQVN01000182.1 GCA_900544525.1 uncultured Eubacteriales bacterium | reverse complement strand
AATAAATTAATTAACCATTGTTTTTTTGTTAATATTATACTATACTATTCTTAAGACGGTAGATATGTTGTTATCAATTTTAAGGAGGTAACGAGTATGATCGAAATTATTGCGGGTGAAAAGGGAAAAGGAAAGACAAAGGAACTGATTGCAAAAGTAAATGAAGATATTAAGTTTGCAAAAGGGCATATTATTTACTTAGATAAAAACAGTAAACATATGTTTGAGTTAAATAACCGAATTCGGCTGATCAATGTATTCGACTATCCAGTGACCAATACAGATATGTTTCTTGGATTTATTGCTGGAACGGTATCAGCCGATCATGATGTTGATAAGATTTACTTAGATAGTTTTCTAACAATTGCATATCTTGATCCAGAGAATCTTGAATCAGCCATTACGAAGCTTCAAGAAATCTCTAATGTTTTTCAGGTTGATTTTGTTATTAGCATTTCCGTGGATCAAGAAGAATTACCAGCAAGCATACGATCTATGGTTACAGTATCTTTATAGTTGAAAACAGATTGGAAAAAGGGACTTATGAAAAGATAAGTCCCTTTTTTCATCGTTTGTTACCATTTAAGGAAGTCGATACGGAAAAGTTGATATTCGTTTTTATTTTTGGTATAGTAGGAGAAAGAAAAAATGAATCAATAAAGGAGAGCCCATGAACGAACAGAATTATTATAAAACTTATTCGGATTATTTAAAAAGCATTTATAAAGAAAAAGTATATAAACTGCCGATTAATTTACCGCTTACTTGTCCTAATCGAAAAGACGGAGTTGGCGGTTGTACTTTTTGTTCCGAAGTTGGGACAGGTTTTGAAGCGATGGAAAATCAGATATCCATTACCGAACAACTAAATCAGACAAAAGAAAAAATCCAAAAAAAATATAAAGCCAATAAGTTTATTGCCTATTTTCAAAATTATACAAATACCTTTTTACCATTAGAGGCATTTAAACGTGCCATTGAAGAAGCGTGTGCCTTTCCTGATATTGTGGAAATTTCGATTTCTACAAGACCAGATTGTATCCATGATGATTATTTAGAATTTTTAAACGATGTGATGAAAAGAACTGGTATTCATATTAATATCGAGTTAGGATTGCAAACGATAAATTATCATACGCTAAAAAAGATTCATCGAGGACATGGTTTAGCCGAATATGTGGATGCCGTTCTTCGAATCGCCCGTTATCCGATGACCATTTGTACCCATATGATTTTAAATCTTCCTTATGATACGAAGGAGGATGCGCTAGAGTCCGTCCGCTTTTTGTCCGCTTTACCGATTCATATCGTAAAATTTCACTCTTTATATATTCCGAAAAACACGGTATTATATCAAGAATACAAAGAGGGGAAAATAACATTATGTACAAAAGATGAATATTTAGACCGTTTGGCAGAGTGTGTTGCATTGCTTCGGGATGATATTGCCATCGAGCGTCTCTTTAGTCGAGTTCCAGAAGAATATGCCGAGTTTTCAAACTGGAACACCAGTTGGTGGAAATTAAAAGATGAATTTCTTGCATTAATGGAAGAGAAACAATATACCCAAGGATGCAAATGCCACTATTTAAATGGTTCTGCCTTGAAAAAGTGGCACATGATCCCAACATGATAGGGGCTCTTTAGAAAAATTTCTCTTACTTCTGCTTAAGAATATTTTTACAATCACTGCAAAGGTATTTTAGGGAAGCAAGTTGTCTCAATTTCTTGTACTTTTTTTAAAAATATCCTATAATACATTCAAGTTGTTTTCAGATGTTGTATTTCTATATTCTATATGCTAGAATACTGATAAATGCTTATTTTGCAAGAATCTGTTAGCAGTTTAAAGGAGATTATAAGTATGACTAAAAAAAAAGCCTTGACAGAGTGGAGGGTTTATAATGCCGACTAAAAACACAAGAAAAAAGCGAAAGGTCATTCGGTTTAGTCCATTTAAAACCCGTTTTAAGAAAAAACATTGGAATTTAGGGACAGTGACCTTTGGTATTATTTTTATTTATCTCGTTATTAATTTTATTATGTACTTAAATGAAGATACCCTTTCTACTTATGAAGTCACCAAAAATTCCATGGAGAAAACCATTACAACAAGGGGGCTTGTTTTACGAGATGAAACGATTATAAAAAATAAGTCTGATGGCTACTTGAATTATTATGCACAAGAAGGAGAACGGGTTCGAAAAAAAGGCTATGTCTATTCGGTAGATGAAACGGGAAAAGTTCATGAATATTTATCCCAGACCGCATCAGAAGAAGGGATTTTAGACAGCGATAGCTACTTAGAATTAAAAGAAACCATTTCTGTTTTTAATAACTATTATAGTGATAATAACTTTTATGAGGTATATGACTTTAAATATGACCTTAATAATACCATTTTAGAAATCACAAACGAAACAACGATGAAGAAGTTGGAACAAGCATTAAAAGATTCAGGAATTACAGAAAGCTATCAAAAAATAAAAGCACCTGCTAGTGGGCTCATCTCTTTCTTAGAAGATGGATATGAATCACTAACTCCAAAAAATGTGACAAAAAAAGCATTTGATGATACGAATTATAAAAAGCAGCAGTTAAAAACAAATAACCTTGTACAAAAAGGAGAACCTGTTTATAAAATCATCCAAGGAAATTCATGGGATATTGTAATCCCGATTACAGAAGAAGAAAAGAAGATTTTAGAGGAAAAAACAAGTGTACAAGTCAATTTCTTAAAAGATGATACGACACTAACAGCAACCGTGTCTATTTTAGACAATAAAGATGGTACTTATGCACAGCTTCATTTTACCAACTATCTCGTTCGATATTTTAGCGATCGCTTCTTAAATATCGAAGTCGTTCTTCAATCAAAAACAGGATTAAAAATTCCAAATACTGCTCTTGTAACAAGAGAGATGTTCCGAATTCCAATTGATTATTTATATACGGATAGCAGTTCTGATGAGTCGTTATTCCGAATTCGAACATTGAATAGCCGAGGAAAAGTGGCCATAAAACAAGTAGTAGCAGAAGTGGTTATGAAGGATGATAAGTACTGCTATGTATCTACAGTGCCAATTAGTGATGATTCGCTAACCAAGGGAATGATTCTTTTGCGAAATGATTCCAAAAAGACATTTAAAGTTTCCGCTACAAAAAAAGTAGATGGTGTCTACTGTGTGAATAAAGGATATGCCGCTTTTAAAATGGTGAATGTTCTTTATTCTAATGAAGACTATAGTATCGTAGAAGATGCCCAAGAATTAAATGCATTAGCTATTTATGATCATATTGTATTAAACAGTAATACAATCCATGAAAATGATAAAATATACTAGGAGTGATAGGGATGATAAAAGAAAATTTAGCACAGGTGGAGAAAAATATTGAAGCCGCCTGTAAACGTGCAGGAAGAAAAAGAGAAGAGGTTACATTAATAGCGGTTAGCAAAACGAAACCGTTGGAAATGGTAGAAGAAGTGCTAGATCTTGGAATTTTAGAGTTTGGAGAAAATAAAGTACAAGAGATGGTAGATAAATATGAACGCATAAAATCTCCTGTTCATTGGCATATGATCGGCCATCTACAGACAAATAAAGTAAAATATATTGTAGATAAAGTTGTTCTCATTCATTCGGTTGATTCGTTAAAATTAGCACAGCAAATCCAAAAAGAAGCCGAAAAAAAATCGGTTGTTGTTGATATTTTAGTTGAAGTTAACATTGCTGGAGAAGAAACTAAGTTTGGTGTGACAAAGGAAGAAACTCTTCCGTTAATAGAAGAAATTGCAAAATTTCCAAATGTTCATGTATGTGGATTGATGACAAGTGCTCCTTTTGTGGAAGATCCAGAAGAAGATCGAGTACATTTTAAAGCACTTCATCAATTATTTGTTGACATAAAAGAAAAAAACATTGATAATATAGACATGAATATTTTATCAATGGGAATGACGAATGACTATGAGGTTGCCATTGAGGAAGGCTCCACGATGGTTCGAATTGGAACTGCTATTTTCGGAGCAAGACAATATAAGATCGAGGGAGAAGCATAATGAGCAAAGGTATTAATAAATTTTTAGATTTAATGAAATTAAATGAACCAGAAGATGACTACGAAGATGATTTAATGGAAGACGAAGACGATTACGAAGATGATGAAGCACCTGCAAAATCCTTTTTTAATCGTAATAAAGAACGAGATGCAGATATGATAAAGACAGAAACTGCTATTCCTTCTAATTTTGCAGATAAGAAGAAGTCAAAAGCGATCAGTAAAAGTAAACTCGTTCCATTAAGCGGTGGAAGAGGTGGAGAAGTGTACGTTATTAAACCACAAGAATTCAACGAAGCACAGATCGTTGCAGATTTCTTAAAAGATGGTAAAACAATCGTTATCAATATGGAAGGAATTGAAATTTACGCAGCACAGCGTATTATCGATTTTATTAGCGGTGCTTGTTACGCGTTAAATGGCACATTGCAAGCGATTTCAAGCAATATTTTTATTGCTGCTCCAGAAGCAATCGATGTTACTGGTGATTTGAGAGAAGAAATTTTAAATGATAATATGATTTCACCAGAAATCGGAAAATATCGTGTTTAATCTTCTAAAAGAAAAAACAAGGAGATAATAGAAAGAGTATGGACAAGGATACTACAATTTTTAAAAAACGATTGAAAGAATTAGCCGAAAAATCATATCAACAAAATCGTTATACCTATACTCCTTTTTTGGATCTCTATGAACAAAGTATTTATCAAGAAGAGCGGTCTTCCTTTACCTATGTTGGCAGTCAGCTCTATGGAGGACATACATTTGCTGATCGGCAATTAGTTTGTTTTGGAAAAGAAGAAACGCTTGGATATGTAGAACAACCGCCAATTGCTTGCGTAGAAATCAAACCTATTTCAAAGAAATTCTCCGATTCTTTATCCCATCGGGATTTTTTAGGAGCATTGATGAATTTAGGGATTGAACGAGCAATGCTAGGAGATATTTTAGTTTTTGATAAAGTTGGTTATGTCTTTTGCCTAGAGCATATTGCAGATGTGATTGTGGATCAACTTTTTAAAGTAAAGCACACACAAGTAAGTTGTGAAAAGACATTAAAACAGCTACATATGGAACCGAAGTATCAAGAGGTAACAGGATTTGTTACCTCTTGCCGTTTAGATTCTATTATTGGACTGGCTTTTCAACTATCAAGAAGCCAGTCCATTCCCTATATTCAAGGAAAAAAAGTATTTGTAAATGGAAGGCTTGTTCAAAGCAATAGTTTATTATTAAAAGATAGTGATATCATATCCGTTCGAGGGCTTGGTAAATTTATTTTTGCTGGCGTAGACGGAATGACCAAAAAAGGCAGAAATCGTATTTTGCTTCGTAAATTTATATAAAGGGCTATTAGGGAGGTTTAGGTGTCTATGAAAATGGAAAAAATAGAACAGCAATTGACAATTCATTTGGATCAAAAACCAATTTATAATATTTTATTTGAACAAGATTTTTTAAATCTAAAAGATGCTTTAAAAAATCTTGGGTATGAAAATCGAAAACTATTAATTGTAACAGAGACGAATGTAGCCCCACTTTATTTAGAGAAAATAAAGGAAGTATTAGAACCGATGTTTCGGGAAATTGTATGTTTTACTTTTCAAGCAGGAGAAAAACAAAAACAACTTTCTACCGTTTCCCAAATTTATACAACATTAATCGAGCATCAGTTTGATCGAAAAGACATTTTGCTGGCATTAGGCGGAGGTGTCACTGGTGATCTAACAGGATTTGCTGCTGCCACTTATTTACGAGGAGTGGATTTTGTGCAAGTTCCAACTTCTTTACTTGCACAAGTGGATAGCAGTATTGGAGGAAAAACGGGTGTAGACTATGAGTCTTATAAAAATATGGTGGGTGCGTTTTACCAGCCTTCATTAGTCTATATTAACACCTCTACACTTAAAACACTTCCAGAGAAAGAATTTATTTCTGGACTTGGAGAAGTGATCAAACACGGTTTAATTAAAGACCGCGATTATTTCCATTGGATCAAAGAGCATAAAGAAGAGATCAAAAATCGGAAAGTAGAAGTTTTACAAGAGATGATCTATCGCAGTTGCCAAATTAAAGGAGCCGTTGTGGAAAGAGATCCGAAAGAACAAGGAGAGCGTGCTTTGTTGAATTTCGGACACACTCTTGGACATTCTATCGAAAAGTTAATGGATTTTTCTATGCTCCATGGCGATTGTGTCGTTATTGGTTCTGAGCTTGCTAGCTTTATTTCTTGGAAACGAGGACTTATTTCTAAAGAGGAACAAAAAGAAATACAGGAGCTGTTTGCATATTTCCATTTTGACCCTCTCCCTACTAACATCGATCCAGAAGAAATTGTAAAAGCCACAAAATTAGATAAAAAAATGGAACAAGGTCAAATTAAGTTCATTTTATTAAAACGAATTGGAGAGGCTTTTATTGATAAAACAGTGACCGAAGAAGAAATGCTTTTCTCACTTTCTTGTTATGGTGGTGCGAAAAGTTAAGACGATAGCATTTGGAGGTAGCATGAAAAAGTATATACAAGCACTCATTGGACTTCTTATTTTATTAGGACTTGATCAGTGGACGAAATATTTAGCCGTTGTTCATTTAAAAGGCACAGGAGGAATTACACTGATTGATGATGTGTTTCGGCTTCAATATTTAGAGAATCGAGGAGTGGCATTTGGAATGTTTCAAAATCAAACTTGGTTTTTCTTACCATTTACCATTTTAATTGCGCTACTTATGATTTTTCTTTATTATAAAATACCAGCATCAAAAAAATATTTTCCTCTTCGCCTTTGTATTATTCTTGTAACCGCAGGAGCTTTTGGAAACATTATTGATCGAGCAAGACAACAATATGTTGTGGACTTTTTCTATTTTAAATTAATTGACTTTCCAATTTTTAATGTAGCAGATTGTTATGTAGTAATTGCAGTCATTTTATTTGTAATTTTAATTTTATTCTACTATAAAGAAGAGGATTTAGAACGAGATA
>UQVN01000181.1 GCA_900544525.1 uncultured Eubacteriales bacterium | reverse complement strand
ATGATGTGAAACTATAGCGAATTAAGAAAATCAATAATAAAATATTTTCTTTTTCCCTTACTTTATCCTTTCCCTTAATAACGCTAAAATATTTTTATATATCTCATTAGAACAACTCCATAAAAACATTTGTTTTGATGTTCTTATTTCCTTGTCTATTCATCATTTCACTTGTTACTTTCGCGAAAACGATGAAAAGTACGTTTTTCGAACTTTTCACATTGGCAGACGGTCACCATATGTGAGCATAAATGCTCTCCCATGACTCATTGTCTTTACGAAAAAAAAGCGGCCCCAAACTTTACATTTGAAGCCGTCCTTGTTTACTCATTATGCTACTGGATATACAGAACACTGTTTTTTGTCTCTGCCTTTTCTTTCGAAGCGTACTACACCATCTACTAATGCAAATAATGTATCATCTCCACCACGTCCAACGTTGTTACCTGGATGGATTTTTGTTCCACGCTGTCTGTAAAGAATGTTACCAGCTTTTACAAACTGTCCGTCAGCTCTTTTCGCACCAAGTCTTTTGGATTCGGAATCTCTACCATTCTTTGTAGAACCAACTCCCTTTTTATGAGCGAAAAATTGAAGGTTCATTTTCATCATCTCGTTACACCTCCTCGAAGATTACTTGTATATAATCTGTTCCATACTCTTCCGCTGTGGCTTGGATTCCCAATACCATAGCGTCCATCAAAAGCTTTGTATCATGATCCATGCTACTGTTAAAAGTAAGATGAATCAATCCCTGCTCTGGATCCTGCTCTAATACAAAGTCTGCATCAGTGAAAGCATCAAGAGCATTTACTGTGCTGATGGCTAAAATCGAAATGGACGCGCATACAATATCGCTTCCATAATCGTCATATTCAGCATGTCCACAGATTTGGAATTCCTTATAGTTGTTTGAATCCCTTTTAATCGTTATCTTAATCATAGAACTACCTGTTCTGCGCCAAATTAAGCGTTGATTTTTTCAATCTTAACCTGTGTAAATGGTTGTCTATGACCTTGTTTTTTGTGATAACCAGTTTTTCTTTTATATTTGTATACGATTACTTTTTTACCTTTGCCTTCGCTCATAACAGTTGCTGTTACGTTAGCGTTAGCTAAAGCTTCACCGCATAAAACTTCTCCGTTATTCACAAAAACAACTTGGTCAAATGTAACAGTTGAGCCAGCTTCTGCGTTAAGTTTCTCAACTTTGATGATATCGCCTTCTGCTACTTTGTACTGTTTACCACCTGTTGCAATGATTGCGTACATAATGGGTTCCTCCTTAAACATTACTCGCCAGCTACGGTACTTTCGTTTTGGACCTCGCTGTGCGGCATACGTTAGTATAATATCATTCGCAAGATGTTGTGTCAATAGGTTTTTCTATTTTTTTCATATTTTAACAGCGAAATTTCCCCAAAAAAGAGCGCACTCTTTCATTCTCTGATTGAAACATCTCTTCTGGAGTCGCATCCTCTACAATGACACCTTGATCCATAAAAATCATACGATCGGAAATCTCTCTTGCAAACTCCATCTCATGAGTAACAATCACCATTGTCATATGATATTCCGTCAAAGACTTAATCACTTTCAACACTTCCCCTGTAAGTTCAGGATCAAGAGCCGATGTTGGTTCATCAAAAAACAATACTTTCGGTTTTAATGCAAGGGCTCTTGCAATGGACACTCGCTGTGATTGTCCCCCTGATAATTCACAAGGATAACTGTTTTCCTTATCAGAAAGCCCTAATTTTTTTAACAACTCTCTCGCTTCTTCTACGGCTTGATCCTTTGGAATTTTACACACTTGTACTGGAGCTTCCATAATGTTTCTCAATACACTAAAATGTGGAAAGAGATTAAAATTTTGAAAGACTAATCCGGTTTTCATTCGAATTTCTCTTAATGTATTTTTGGGTGCATAAACAGGATGACCATTTTCCATGGAAACCATTGTTTGTCCATCGATTTTAATTTCTCCACTATCAATGGTTTCTAACTGATTCATACAGCGAAGCAATGTAGACTTTCCAGAACCAGAAGAACCAATAATAGAAATAATTTCTCCATCTTTTATTTCTAGAGAAATATCTTTTAATACTTCATTTTTTCCAAAACTTTTTTTTAAATTGGATACGGATACCATGCTCATCTCCTTTTCCTCCTACTCATAATAACTCAATCGTTTTTCCAGTGCAAGGAATCCTTTTTCTACAATCCAGTTCATAATTAAATAAAAAACACCTGCTACTACTACTGGAGTCATACTTCCTCTTGTTGCCATTTGATTGGTAGAAAATAAATAAAGTTCGGCTACTCCAATAACATGAGCTAAAGAAGTGTCTTTTACTAATACCATAAATTCACTTCCTAACGGCGGAAGAATTCGCTTAATCACTTGTGGAAGGATAATTCGAAAAAATGTTTGTGTCTTTGTAAAACCAAGCATTTTTGCCGCCTCATACTGCCCTTTTGGAATTGCTTGGATTCCTCCACGATAAATCTCACAAAAATAAGCGGCATAGTTAATAGAAAAACCAACAACAACGGCTGTAAAACGGTCAAAACGAAATTCCGGATTATACATTTGAATCCACTTTGGAATCTGATAGTAGATTAAGTACAATTGAAGAATCAACGGTGTTCCTCGCATTACCAAATTATAAAACTGAATGGGATAACGAATAATCGCTAATTTGGACATTCTCCCAAGAGCTAATATCATACCAAGTGGTAAGCCAAACAACAACGTTAAAAAAAATAATTTAATCGCTGTTATCGTTGGTTCTACCATATATGGTAAAAGACTGATAACACTTTCTACAATATCTTTCATGCTGATAAACTTCCTTCCTTATTCCTCATTGGCAATGGTGGATACGTCTTTTCCAAACCATTTGTTATCAATCTCACTCATCGTTCCATCGGCTACCATCGCTTTTAACTGATTCTCTACTTCATCCTTTAATGCTTCTTCTCCTTTACGGAATCCAATCACATATTCTTCATCTGAAAGTGCTTCTTCTAAAATGCGATACTTTCCTTCATTTTGTGCTAGATAATAATTGGCCACGACTTCATCCATCAATACGGCATCACACCCCGTACCAAGATCCATCATCGCTTTTACATTATCAGCAATTAAAATCGTATCCGCTAAACTATCTTTAAATTCTTTATTCTCTTCACTGTCCAGTGCCGCAGCAGCGGTAGAACCTTTTTGTAACTCTACAACTTTACCAGCTAAGTCTTCCTTTGTCTTATAAGAAGAATCCGCCTTTACAACAAGAACTTGGTGATTTTCCATATAAGCATCGCTAACTGTCATACTCTTTTTACGCTCTTCATCTACCGTAAATCCATTCCAAATACAATCGATATTTTTTGTATCCAATTCCTGTTGTTTCGAATCCCAGTTAATCGGTTGAATTTTTAACTCAACTCCCATTCTTTCGCAAACTTCTTTCGCTAAATCAATATCATATCCTACAATTTCATTTTTCTCATTTGTAAATCCCATCGGTGGAAAGGACGCATCGAGACCAAGAATAAACTCTCCTCTTTGTTGAACTAAAGAAAGTGAAGTATCCTCTCCCGTTTGATTGTTTGTCGTTATTTGTTCACTTGTAGTTCCTTTTTTTGCAGTTCCTCCACATCCTGCTAATGTTCCTATCATGGCAATTGCCATCACTGCTACTGCCATTTTATTTCTCCATCTTCTCATAATGAAACTCCTCCATATTATAACCTTTTCTTTTCCTTAATCATTTCATATGTTATGGTAGTGAATTATCACTCTACCTTACTAAACTTTTTGTATCTTATCATAGCTATCTGAAATTGTCAATATCTTTTTCCGATTCTCTTTTTTCCTTAATAAATAACTCCTTTTTTTCCAAAAATTGTATGCTATGACTTGTTTTTTCTCTGTTCCATTTCTATAATAAAACTAGGCAATGGAAAAATTTTATATTTTTATGAAAAAATTTCGAAAACAGAAAGGAGCAACTATGACAAACCGAATTAAAAATATTCACAAAATGACAGAGAATAAGTTTTTAAATCTCTATACGATGGATACTATTCATCCAGATGGATCAAATGGTATCTATCAAGTAGCTTCAAGAGCCAAGTGTAAGGAAGAGCTAAAACTTGTGACAAAGAAGAACGAGCCTGATGGCGTTATTATTTATAGTTTATACGGAGAAAAAAAAGATAAAGTTGTTTTAATCCGACAATATCGCTATCCTATCGATGATTATATTTATGAATTTCCGGCTGGATTGGTGGAAAAAGGAGAAGACTTCCTTACAAGTGGAATCCGAGAACTGAAAGAAGAAACAGGTCTTACATTAGAACCTCTCTCTGCGGATTCCTGCTTTTCGAAACCATTTTTTACGACGATTGGTATGACAGACGAGTCCTGTGCAACTGTTTACGGCTACGCCTCTGGTATCCCTTGTCGCGACTATCAAGAAGGTTCTGAGGATATTGAAATTGTCCTTGCAGACAAAGAAGAAGTAAAACGAATTTTAAAAGAAGAAAATGTGGCGATTATGTGTGCTTATATGCTCATGCATTTTTTGCAGGCAGAAGATGGACACGCCTTTGATTTTTTAGAGTAGAACAAAGTGTGCGTTGCGCGTCTTTAAGTTGCGCCTAGCAATGCACACTTTGCCGCGCGCGAGTAGTTTGCGAAGCAAAAATTCTCTTTTCTACGAGCTGCGCATCGTTTGCGCGTAGCGCTTTTTATGTGATAGGATAACTCGCTTTGCGAAGAATTTCCTATCACATAAAAAACGATGAGAAGTAGCAGTCCTCTATTTCTCATCGTTTTCTCTATCATTATGTAATTATGCTTCTAATAAAAATGCTTCATAGCCTTTCATTGCTTCATAAACATCTACTTTGCTTGAAATCTCCCAAGGAGCATGCATATTATGTAATGCAACACCACTGTCGATTACTTCCATACCATATTGTGCTAAAATATAAGCGATTGTTCCACCGCCTCCTTGATCTACTTTTCCAAGTTCTGCTGTTTGGAAACTTACATTATGAGCTTCCATAATTCTGCGAAGCTCTCCTAAGTATTCTGCATTAGCATCGTTGCTTCCAGATTTTCCTCTAGCTCCTGTATATTTATTGAATACAATACCTTTTCCAAAGTAAGCAGAATTTTTCTTTTCCATAACAGATGGATAATTTGGATCATAAGCAGCACTTACATCAGAAGAAAGCATTTTAGAGTTTGCAAACGCTCTTCTCACTTTTAACTCACTATAATCTCCCATTAAATTCATCACTTCTGCTACTGCATTTTCAAAAAATCTAGAATGCATACCAGTAGCACCAACACTACCAATTTCTTCTTTATCCACTAATAAGCATACGCTTGTCTTTGCAGTCTGTCCAATCTGTAACATAGCAGCTAAAGATGTATAAGCACAAACTCTATCATCTTGACCATATCCTAAAATCATACTGCGATCAAGACCGTAATCTCTTGCTTTACCAGCTGGAACTACTTCGATTTCTGCTGATAAGAAGTCTTCTTCTTCGATATCATATTTTTCTTTTAGGATAGAAAGAATATGAGCTTTTACAAGTTCTTTCTCTTTCTTTTCTTCTCCATCTTTTTGTTTTAAAGGCATACTACCTACGCATACATTTAAGTCTTCCCCTTCAATAACAACAGATGCTTTTTTTGACATTTGATCCGCAGATAAATGCACTAAAAGATCAGAAATACCTACTACTGGATCGTTTTCATTTTCTCCAATTACAATTTCCACTTTTGTTCCATCTTTTTTCACAACAACACCATGAAGTGCTAATGGAAGTGTTACCCACTGATATTTTTTAATACCACCATAATAATGAGTATCGAGTAACGCAATTTCTGTATCTTCATACAATGGATTTTGTTTCAAATCAATTCTTGGAGAATCAATATGAGCTCCTAAAATATTCATTCCTTTTTCTAAAGACTCTGTTCCTAACTGGAATAAAGCGATGGATTTTCCCATATTATTAAAATACACCTTATCTCCTGCTTTTAAAGGTGTGTTGTTTTTAATACAATCTTCAAGATTTTTATATCCTGACTGTTCTGCCATACGAACAGACTCTGTTACACATTCTCTTTCTGTTTTACAATTTGAAATAAAACTTTTATAATCCTCACAAAATTCAAAGATCTCTTCTACTTGTGCCTGATTATATTTTTCCCAAGCATTTTTTCGTTCCATGACGATTGCCTCCTATAGTTTAATTTTTCCTTATAGTTTCACAAACTCATATTGATTGTTCCGAAAATAAATCTCCTTTGTGTGGAAACTCCTAAAGCATTCCTTTTATCATCGGAAACTCTTACCATATGAAATGTCTGATCCGCATACAATAGATTATACGGGTCTTGCACTGGAAAATCAATATTGTCTCTTATTTTTTTCTTCTTTTCTTATTATAATCTTTTTCTAAATTATCGGATTGACTTTCCATATTTTTCCACATTATAAATGGATGCTTCCGTAAACTCTTTCTTCATCTGTCGATCACATTTATCAAGTTTATCAAAACAATATTGTAAAATATCTTTTCTTGTTACAATCCCAATAAATTTCTTTTTATCATCAATGACAGGTACAAAATTTTGTTCCATGGATTTTAACATTAAATCTTCAATTTTCACATCAATGCTTACCGGTTCTACTCTCATTCGCCTTTTAATCTCCGTCAAAGGAACTTTTTCCGCCTTTGCCATATTAAAATCATGCTTTCGAACCACTTCCCAAAGAATATCTCCCTCTGTAATTGTGTCAACATATTCTCCCTCTCGATTCAATACTGGAATCGCAGAATATTTTCTGTGCTCCATTTTTTCTAAGGCTTGGCGAAGAGTAAAGTCTTCATATAGAAAAGCTACATCACTTTTTGGTGTTAAAAAAAATAATATATTCATTGAAAACGCTCCTTATTTATGTATCATGTTTTCAGCTAGCAAGTAGTATTGTTAGGTGCTAAGAAATGCACTTTACGACCTTCTCAGTACCTAACAACCTCTATACTATGAAAAATTTTTTCTTTGTCT
>UQVN01000180.1 GCA_900544525.1 uncultured Eubacteriales bacterium | reverse complement strand
GCTTCATCTTTATAAATTATTGAATAAAAAAAATCCTGAGAATCGTTTTTACAATTCTCAGGATCCATCTGCTTTGGTATCATACTCTAAAAAACGTCTATCGCTATCGAAGGGTACAATAAGACCACCCGCACAAAGATGCCCGAGAACGTAACATTCGACAGCAACAACAGAACTGACTTCTTAATACTATATTCATCTCGAGCACCTCCTTTTTGTTTTTCAATAATAATTATATTAGATTATATTCTCAAATCCCGACTTTGTCAATCGGATTTTTATTCTAGCACTTCACCGTTCGATGAAATCACCTTCTGATACCAAGAAAATGACTTTTTCTTTCTACGTTCTAACGTTCCTGATCCATCTTCTTGTTTATCTACATAAATAAAACCATACCGTTTTTTCATCTCACCAGAGCCTGCACTAATTAAATCAATGGGAGCCCATGAAGTATATCCTATCACATCCACTCCATCTTCGGTTACCGCATCATACATGGCTTTAATATGAGAACGCAAATAATCAATGCGATAATCATCGATAATCTCTCCATTTTCATTTGGAATATCGACAGCACCTAATCCATTTTCTACGACAAATAATGGCTTTTGATAGCGATCATAGACTTCATTTAAAGTAATTCGAAAACCAGGGGGATCAATCGGCCAGCCCCAATCACTATAAGTTAAATATGGGTTTTTGGCAGACTTAAATAAATTCCCCTCTGCTTCTTCCTGCTTCGTATCTGGTGAAGCAATACAACGGCTGTTGTAATAAGAAAAAGAAATAAAATCTACTGGATGAGACGCTAAAATCTCCTCATCTCCTTCTTCCATAACTGGATAACACCCTTTCTTCTTTAACCTTGCTTTCGCATAGGATGGGTAATATCCTCTTGCTTGCACATCTACGAAGAAATAATTTTCTTGATCCACTTTTAAGGCTTCCAATACATCCTCTGGTCGGCAGGTATAAGGATAAGCACTTCCTGCTGCAAACATACAGCCAACTTGATTTTCTGGATCGATTTCATGTGCCATCTTAACAGCCAAAGCGCTGGCAACTAATTCATGATGGCTCGCTTGATATTTTATTTTTTCTTCCTCATCGCCTTCTTCAAAATAAATTCCAGCACCCATAAACGGAGCATGAAGAATCATATTAATTTCATTAAAAGTAAGCCAATAACGCACGTTTCCTTTAAACCGCTCAAAGAGCACGTTACATAATCGCAAATAAAAATCAATCATAATGCGATTTTTCCAACCACCATATTTTTTAATTAAACCAATGGGGCAGTCAAAGTGAGAAATCGTAATCAAAGGCTCAATTCCATATTTTTTACATTCGAAAATAATATTTTCATAAAACTGGATTCCTTCTTCATTTGGCTCTTGCTCATCTCCATTTGGAAAAATTCTTGTCCACCCAATGCTAAAACGGTATACTTTAAAGCCCATTTCTGCAAAAAGACGGATATCTTCTTTGTAATGATGGTAAAAATCCACCGCCTCTTTTGCTGGATAGCAATATCCTTCTTCAAAAGATAACATTTTTCTATGCCCTGTAATAACAGCGGAACGTTCACTTCCAGATGGGCAGACATCTACATTTGCAAGTCCTCTATTTCCTTCTGCATATCCACCTTCACATTGATTGGCAGCGGTTGCTCCTCCCCATAAAAATCCTTGTTTGAATGACATACTCTCACACTCCTATTTTAAAATAGTTAACAACGGATCTCCTGCTTGCACTTTCTCTTGGTCCGTATCAATGACATCTAAGAACGCATCTGTATTGGAGATAATCACTGGTGTCTCCATACAATATCCTTCTTTTTCTATCATTTCTTTATCGAAAGTGAGCAATAACTGTCCTGCCTTGATTCGATCTCCTTGCTTAATTTTCGCTTCAAATCCTTTTCCATTTAATTGAACAGTATTTAATCCAACATGGATTAGCACTTCTGCTCCGCTATCTGCCTTAATTCCAATGGCATGTAATGTTGGGAATAGAGCGGATATTTCCCCATCAACAGGTGCATAGACAGCTCCTTCTTCTGGAACAATCGCCACCCCTTTTCCAAGGATTCCAGATGCAAAAGCATCGTCTTGCATTTTTTCTAATTTTATCACTTTCCCTTTTAATGGACTAACAATTTGGATTCGATCAAGCATTGCTGTTTCTTTTGTCTTTGTTATTTGTTGACTACTTTTCGATTCCTTATTTGTAACTTCTAAATTTCCAGTGGAAGTTTCTAATACCGCCTTATCCTCTTCTTTATCGCGGAAGAAAATCATCGTTGCTACAAAAGCAATTACCATTGTAATTCCAACACCAGCAAACGCCACAATTAAATTTCCAAAACCACCATCTGGCTCAATCATAGCTGGGAATTCAAAAATACCCATTCCTCCCATTGAGAATTTACGGAAGTTAAACGCACCATAAAAACCTCCACCAATTCCACCAGCGATACAACTGATAATAAATGGTGTTTTTAGTGGTAATGTAATACCATAAATGGCTGGCTCTGTTACACCAAAAATACCGGAAATAAAGTTTGGAAGCGCCATCTCTTTTAATTTTTTATTTTTTGTTTTAAAGAAAATTGCAAGTACAACTGCAGATGTGGCAAAGGTACAAGCAAAGAATGGCATCATAACATTGTCATATCCATTTGTCATAATATTATTAATGTAAACAGGAATAAATCCCCAATGAAGTCCAAAGATAACTAAAATCTGCCATGTTAAACCAACAATAGCTCCTGCAATCATTGGACTAAAATCTCTTACTGTCATAACCGCTTCTGCAATTAAATTAGAACCAAATGTTGCAATTGGCCCAATCAGAATAAATCCAATTGGAATTGCAACAATTAACGTGAGCATTGGAACGAAGAAGAATTTTACAAGATCTGGTATGAACTTGCTAAAAAACTTCTCACATTTTGAAGCAAAATATACAACAAAGATAACTGGAATTACCGTTGATGTATAGTTCATTCCGATAATTGGAATTTTAAAAAACTCAATGTATACATCGGACTCAAAAATTGTCCCTTGAAACAATGTATAAAGGGCATCTCCACTCGCTTTCAACGCATCTGCTTGAATGGATGGATAACATAAAATAGCACCAATTACAAGTCCAAGCATTGGCTTTAATCCAAACTTTTTGGCTGCTGTATATCCTAAGAACAGCGGTAAGAATGTAAAGAGTCCATCACCAATGGCATTTAACACTTGATATTCACCACTTGCCTCGGTATAAAGCCCAAGAGTAAGGAATAAAACACTAAGTCCTTTTACCATACCACAAGCTGCCATAATTCCTAAGATTGGTTGGAAAATTCCTGAAAGCACATCAATCAAATGATTTAATGGATTTCCACCTTTCTTTTCTTCGGTATCCTCTGCTTTTCCTTCTTCCAATCCAAGCAATGGCATAACATCTGCATATACTTCTGGTACATGGTTTCCAATGACCACTTGGTATTGACCACCACTTTTCATCACTGTGACAATGCCTTCCATATTTTTGAGAACATCGTCATTTGCCTTTTTCTCATCTTTCAATTTGAATCTGAGTCTTGTAATACAGTGTGTTAAACTGATTACATTTTCTTTTCCACCGATATTTTTGACAATTTCTTTTGCCAAGGTTTCGTATTTACCCATGTTTTTTACCTCCATCTGCTTTTTTTATCTATCCCTTTCGGGTTGCAATATATGCAATTATGAAGGTTTAGCCAACTAAATGTCACTATCCTAACATGCGTATTAAGATTTTATTGTTTTATGAAGTACACGTTCAATGTGAATTGTTAAATACAAATATTCCTCTTTTGAAAGTTGATACCCATATTTCTTTTTAATAAAAGTTGCTACTTTTTCCACACATTGATATGCCTTTTTATATTTCAAGCGAATGACTTCTAATAAGTCATCGCTATCATCATCTTCATAAGTGGTATGATCCACTAAACGCTTTGCAAAAAATTTTAAGTGAGTAATAAACCGATAATAGTAAACATCATCTTCATCAAAATCCGTTTGAAAAAAGTATTTTACAATATTCACAATTTCTTGCATAATCGTTGTAATCTCATACATATTGTGCATTTTCTCTTCATCCATTTGAGCATTTGCCAAATGAAGAGCAATAAACCCCGCCTCATCTTCTGGTAGGCGAACTTTTAATTCTTTTTCAATATAATCAATTGCCCAAAGTCCAATTTGAAATTCTTCTTTATAAAATCTTCTAATATCCCAAAGTAGAACATTTTTAACAGTAATCCCATCTAAAAACCGCACAATGGCTGTATGAATATGATCGATTAAAGAAATATAGATCATCTCATTTAATCGCTTTCCAAGCTGGATTTTCGCTTCTGATATAATCTGTTCTCCAATCTCAATATGCTCTAATGGGATATCTTCTATTAGAACTTGAAACTTATGGCTGGCTTCTGTTGTGGAAAGAGAAAAGACTTTGTCAATCATTGATTCCTCAATATTTTCTCCTACCTTTTTCTTATAACAAATTCCTCTCCCCATAACGATCTTCTCATGCTTTGATTCATCTAAAATAACCGCTACGTTATTATTTAGAATTTTGTGTATCCTCATCTTATCTCCTACTTTCATTCACTTTCCCACAAAGTATCCTTTTCTATGAGATCTCAATCTCTAATCCACCTCATATTTGGTAAAATTTCCTTTTTTCATGAGCATAATTTTAATTCATTTTGCCATTTATTTTTGCTTTTTTTAAACTTGTACGCTATCTACAAAAATAAACAACAAAAAAACCTGCACATGAGAAATAAATCCACCTTCTGAAAATTATCATAGGTGTAGAAGACAGATCTGTTTGTTGATTTCTCACACAGGGATCTATCACTTGCTATTTCTCAATATGTAGGTTTAGCTTGCTTTACAATCGCTATCCTGTTTTTTCTTGTTTCATTTTAACATATTTCGGATAAAGATGCAAATATTTTTTCTCTTTTATTGCTCAATGAGAAACGATATCTTTTTTCCTATTCCAAATTAATATTCATCTAGGAAATGATGTCTTACCCCACCTTGTTTATACCCAATAACTGTATCTAAGTTTACATTCTCAACACTTCTAAAAATATTGCTCTCAACAAATGGATTGTTCTTTTTCATCTGGGCAATCATATGTTTTACTTCCATTCGTTTTGAGGAACTAGAACCATCTGGATTGCAAGTCGAACAAGTATCGGTAAAGCGACACGCACATTGAATAAAATAAAGTTCATTATAGTCTCTCCAATGTTTAATATCATCTTCTCGAATCAAATACATTGGACGAATTAATTCCATTCCTTCAAAATTTGTACTATGAAGCTTTGGCATCATTGTCTGCACCTGAGCTCCATAGAGCATACCCATTAAAATCGTTTCAATGACGTCATCATAGTGATGTCCTAAGGCAATCTTATTACATCCAAGTTCTTTTGCCTTGCTATATAAATGCCCTCTTCTCATTCTAGCACAAAGATAGCAAGGGGATTTCTCAATGTTAAATACAGAATCAAAAATATCCGATTCAAATATGGTAATTGGTATATTTAACATTTTGGCATTATTTTCGATAATCTGACGATTGACTGCATTATATCCTGGATCCATTACAAGGAATACAAGTTCAAAAGGAAATTTGTTATGCCATTTTAATTCTTGGAATAATTTTGCCATTAACATGGAATCTTTTCCACCAGAAATACAAACGGCAATTTTATCGCCTTCTTGTACAAGCTCATATTCATTGATCGCTTTTGCAAATTTTGAAAAAAGCTGTTTGTGAAACTTCTTACGAATACTCTTTTCTACAGCCTTTGCTTTTTCTTCCTCTTCTTTTTCTTTACTTTGATTCATTTCTGCTACAAGCCAACCAGTATAACCATCTTTTAAACTATGGGCTTCATATCCTTCCTCTGCCCATTGCTCCGCTACGTCTTTACTGATGACGCCTCTTGTACAATAAAAAATAATTTTTTTATCTTTTGAAAAATTCGCTTTTTCTTCTTCTAAACGCTCATAAGGAATAGGAACAGCACCTTCGATGGTTCCATACCCTCGCTGTGCCTCTGTTCGAACATCTACAAGAATATATTCCTCTTTCGCAAACTGTTTTAATTGTTCATATGTGATTTCAATTGTTTCCATAAAACCTCAACTTTCTATTTCCTTACTTTTTTATGATATTTATCAACGATTCCTTATCCACCAATTGCTGTTGCTCCGCAATCGAGATAGTAAAAATCCTTTTATTCTAGCTCTTCCTTGTTTGCATACCTTGTTTATTCTAACACTTTCAACATCGATTCTCAACATAAAAATATAGAAAACAAAAAGGCGGAATACCAAATATTTGGTATTCCGCCTTTGTTCGCAAACTATCCTATTATCTTTTCTCAATTGCTCCAAACGGACAGACGGAAATACAATTTCCACAATGCAAACAATTTTCTTGATTGATGACAGGAGGTTTTACAGAGAAATCGATACACTTTTGTGGGCATTTAGAATCACAAAGACGACATTCTTGGCATTTATCGGTAATAAAGAATCCTCCTATATGTACAGACTTCTCTCCTTCTTCTCCTAATACAAAGCCTGCTCGATAAATTGGCTTTACAGAAAGATCAAAAAACTCTCCATCCCCTTCATATACTTGAAACACTTCCAATGCCATACGGCTCTCCTCTTCTGGATAGATCTCTGCCATATAAGGATTTTGTTCAAAAACATCTGATAATCTACTAGAACCAATATTTCTTACCTTCCCTCTAATGGAAATGGCTTTCTTGTTCATAGTTCCTTCCCCTCCACACATTCCACTAATGGCCACATAAGGTTTTTCTGTTAACTGGTGATAAAACTCTTTTCCTTTTGCAGTAATAAAATATAAGCTATTATCATCTACCAACATAATATCAATCACTCTAGCAACAGGAAGTCCTTCCCTATCAACTGTCGCAATAACGGTAGAATGTATTTCTTCCTTTAATATTTTTAAATAATCCTTTGTCTCCATTTTTGACACCTCGCTCTAATGTTAGTTGTAACTTTTTTTATTACATTAAGTGTATCGCTTTTTAATTGTAACGTCAACTGTTACATGGAAACTTTTTATCAATCATCCAAAATCATCTCATATTCTTCTTATTGGAAACAGTTAAACT
>UQVN01000179.1 GCA_900544525.1 uncultured Eubacteriales bacterium | reverse complement strand
AAAGCGGTCTATTTTGTGAATCTTCTTCATCTATCGCATTATTAAGATTCACAAAATATGGCGCAACAAAGCGGTCTTCAAATTGTGAGTGTGGAGTCTGTGAAAAATGGAAAAGTTCGTTTAATATTAAATAAATCTTATCCAGAATTAACTAAGGAAATGATTTCGATTATTTGTACAACAGGTGGTTCTGATATGACAATACAGAGCATTCAGCCAAGTGATGACTATAAAACTTTTGATATTATTACTGCATATTATGATGATAATGGGTATAGTCTAGCCATTGTGTTCTCAGATAATAGTTTAATTGAAAAAGACTTTGTATCAAAATATGATTGTCCACAGTTAACTTCTGTTCGAGCAACACGTATCAGTGATACAGAAGCAAAAGTGAATTATATTTCAGATGAGGCTGGAACTTTTTATTATCTCATAAAAGAAGAGACAACAAAAACATATAGTACAAAAGCAGTACATCAAGTTCCAAATGAGTTAGATGGAATAACAGAAGATGATATGTTATACGCTGGAGCGAGAGCGGATATGAAGAGTAAGGCAAATGAGTTTACAATCGATAGGCTAAAGAAAGGCAGTGCCTATACAATATATTATATGGCAGCTAGTACAGATGGGAAAACCACTTTAATTAAGAAAATTTCCATCGATGCTGACGTGGCTACAGGAGATAGTTCCAGTATTCGTATTGAAAAAGCAGAAGGTTTTTATAAATATGTCTCTTTATTTGGAGAAAATTATCGCTATGAAATTACATTAAGTGAACCGACAAAAGAGCCGTTGACGTTATCTAATTTTAAAATTGCTTGTCCGAGTGACGGAAATATGTCCCTTGGAAGACTGGAAACAACAGATAATCAGCATTATACCATTTATATGAAAGTGGGTACGATTCCACAAGGCAATAATGAGTTTACAGTTACGGTTACATTCCAAGATGGAACGACAGCACAAAAAATCTTTTATGTAGATTTTGATGCACCGTTTATTGATACGATTTCTAGTTCTATAGCTAGGACAAAAGAAAAAGAGTTGGAAGTAACTTTAAAATCAGATGAAGAAGGAAGTATTTATTGGACTTTATTACAGCCAAATGATGATTTTGATCCACAAAGTATTGCAAATAAAGATCCAAAGTTAGTTATGGATGCAGATCCAAAGAAACAGGTTCTTGTAAGTGGAACAGGAACATTTACAGTGACATTGGATGAAATTCCACCTGTAGGTTCTTACTTTTGCTTTGTAACACAAGATAAAAATGGAAATACTTCTGATAATTTCTATTACTTAGCAATACCAGAATATCAATCAGAAGCTCCAGATAATGGAGAAGATAATACACAAAAAACATTTGAAATTATTTCTGTTACACCTAGTAGGCATTTTACAGGTAGTCTTGTTCTTGATTTTAAAACAGAGGGAAATACAGCCATTAATCAGTCAGGAACAAAGATCGAGATAACACTTCCTTCCAAAAATAAAAAAAGTTATGATATGCCACATCGCTATATTGATTCTTCAAGTAGCTCATTAACAATAAAAGATATTTTTTATGCAAGTGGTGAATATACGATTACCATTACATTACCAGATGGTAGAGTAGGAACAAAGACGTTTACAATTTCATAATAGAAAATTAGATAGAGGAAGAAAAAAAGCTATGTATGGATGGTACATAGCTTTTTTTGTTATTGTTGTTATCTATAATTAAAAAGTAAAAATAAAATATTGATTCATAACTTTGATAAATATTTGGTGATAATATAAATTATTTTTTTATTGAAGTACCTAAATGAAAGCAGGGTGTTAAGAAGTTATAAAGATTGTAAATTTGATAGAAGTTATTTTAGGATTTTATTACCCATTTATTCATTAAATGGAAAATAGAAAATTAGGAAAAAATATAATTGCTCAGATTATTCGGCTATGCTATTATTTGGAAATAAATTAAAAAAATGAATGTATTAATAATTAGTGTACGAGGAGAATGTAACAACATGAGAAAGAACAAAAAAGTAATTTCATTTATGATCTTATCTGCTATGGCTTTAGCATCTGTGACATCCGTTTCTGGTGCTACAAATTCTAATACAAAAACGAAAATGATTGCTGTTGGTGATACTGTAAATCAATTAGAAGATAACACAGAAAATGCAGCAAATTATAAGTGGACGAGTAGCAATAAAGCAGTGGCTACCGTGAATAAAAAGGGAATTGTGACAGCGAAAAAAGAGGGAACAGCTGTTATTACTCAAATTTCTAAAATTGGAAAAAAAGAAAAGAAAGTGATTACTACTTTTAAAGTAGTTTCATTAAAAAAACAAGGAACAAAAACAGTTGTAGCAGGAGAAAAACTCCAGTTAAATAAGAAGCAATATAAGGGCGCTACTTACCAGTGGACGACAAGTGATCGTTCTGTTGCAACTGTAAATAAAAAAGGAGAAGTGATTGGAAATGGACAGGGAACAGCCATTATCCGTTGTTATGCACAATCCTCTAAGAAAAGCTACGTAGCTCAGTATACGATTAAAGTCAATACAGAGAAAAAAGTAGTGACACAATCCCAATTAACAAAAGCATTAAACAATGATAAGTTAACAAGCATTGTAATTGAAACAAAGAAAGATGTAGAGTTTGTAGTTCCAGAAGGAGAGTATAAGAACATAGATCTTTCTATTAATGCGCCAAATGCTGATGTGGAAAATCATGGTGTTTTTAAATCGATTAAAATTCTCATGATTAAACCAAATACTTGGCATGAAAAGGCAAATGGAAATAAAATTGTAGTTAAGGCATTACAAGCAAGAATCGTTGTAGAAGATGGTGCTAGTGTTGATGCAGTGAGATTGGCGAAAAAGAATGCAGAATTAAAGGTGGAAGTAAACGGAACAGTAGGGGAGTTAAAAGTAGGAAATTCTAAAAATGTTGATGTAAAGGCCAATGGAACAATTGAAAAATTATCAGTAAATGGAACAACGGATATAAAGGTAGAAGCCAATGGTTCTGTGAAAGAAGTGGCTGTAAACTCAGCAGCACAGTTAAAGTTAAGTGGGAATACAAAAGAAGAAATACCAGTTTCTGTTTCAGAAAGTGCAAAAGGAGCAAAAGTAAATTCTGCTGTAAAAGTAAAAGTAGATACAGCTGCAAAAGTAGAAGTTTCTTTAGAAAAAGGAGCAGAAGGAAGTGCTATTAAAGTATCCGATGATAAAATAGAAGTAGCAGTTAAAAATGATACAATAGATAAGGTAACAGTTACTTCTCCTGCAGGAGATAAAGAAATTGATGCAGGCAATAGCACTTCTTCTAGTGACAATGATACAACAGATTCTTCTAATAATTCAAATCAGAACAATGGAAGTTCGTCAATAGATGAGGAAGATTCTCAGACAATAGCACAACAAAGTGGTCTTCAAATTGTGAATGTAGAATCCGTAGAAAATGGAAAAGTGCGTTTAACATTAAATAAAGCCTATCCACAGTTAACAAAAGAAATGATTTCAATTATTTGTACAACTGGTGGTTCTGATATGACCGTACAGAGAATTCAGCCAAGTGAGGACTATAAGACATTTGATATTATTACAGCATATTATGATGACAATGCATATAGTTTAGCTATTGTATTCTCTGACAATAGTTTGATTGAAAAGAGCTTTGTATCAAAGTATGATTGTCCACAATTAACTTCTGTTACAACAACTCGTACAAGCGATGCTGAGGCTATGATGAATTACATTGCCGATGAAGCTGGAACATTTTATTATATTTTAAAAGAAGATACAACTTCAAGATTGCGTACAAAGGCAGTTCATCAAGTTCCAAATGAATTAGATGGTATTACAGAAGATTATATGTTACAAAATGGAACAAAAGTGGAGATGAAAAGCCAAGCCAATGAGTTTAAAATAGATGGCTTAAAACAAGGTAGTGCCTATACAATGTATTACATGGCAGCTAGTAAAGATGGAAAAACAACATTAATCAAAAAGATTACAATTGATTCTAAGGTAGTTGCTGGAGATAGTTCGAGCATTCGCATTGAAAAAGCAGAAGGATATTATAAATATGTATCTTTCTTTGGAGAAAATTATCGTTATGAGATCACATTGAGCGAACCAACAAAAGAAGCTCTCACTTTAGATAATTTTAAGATTTCTTGTCCAAGAGGCAATTTGACAATTGGAAGAGTAGAAACAGAAGATAATCAGCATTATACGGTTTATATGAGGGTAGGTGTGATTCCACAAGGAAATAACTACTTTACTGCTACCATTACATTCCAAGATGGGACAACAGCACAAAAATCGTTCTATGTAGATTTTGATGCACCTATTATTTATACAACGTCTAGCTATGTAAAGCGTACAGGAGAGAAAGAATTAAAGGTAACTTTAAAATCAAATGAAGAAGGTTCTATTTCTTGGACTATTTTACAGCCAAGTGATAGCTTTGATCCACATAGTATTGAGAATAAAGATCCACAATTAGTAATGAATGCAAATCCAAAAGAGCAAGTAATTGCTAGTGGAGAAGGTAGTTTTAATGTAACGTTAGATGAAGTACCACCAGCAGGTTCTTATTTTTGTTTTGTAACAAAAGATGAGAAAGGAAATGGCTCTGATAATTTCTATTACTTAGAAATACCAGAGTATAAAGAACCAGAAAATCCAGATAGTGGAGAAGAAGATAATACACCAAAGACATTTGAAATTATTTCTGTTACACCAAGTAAGGGGTTTGCAGATACTCTTTTCTTAAGTTTTAAAACAGAAGGAGATGTGGCTATCAATCAAACTGGAACAAAGGTTGAGGTTAAACTTCCTACTGGAATTACAAAAAGTTATGATATCCCACATAGTTATGTAGATTCTACGAGTAATTCATTAACTCTAAAAATGATTACATATACTGCAGGAGAATATACAATTACCATCACATTACCAGATGGTAGAGTTGGTACAAAAACATTTACAATTTCATAGTAAAGAACAGATAAATGGTGAAAAGTAGAGTATACAAGCTTTTCCTATTCTGAAACAGTGGAAAAGGCTATGCAAAAACTACGCTCGCATAGCCTTTTTCTTATATCTCCATCATATCTCCAAATTTCCATGATAAAGTGAAATATCGAATAAAAATAAGAAGGGAGTTGTTCATTTCATCATGGCAATAAAGCAAACGGTATTTACCATTGGCGGTATGACTTGTGTAAATTGTGAGAATAAGATTGAACAGCAATTAAAACAAAGAGAAGGAGTAAAAGATGCCACGGTTAGCTACAATAAAGGAACAGCTGTAATAACCTTTGATCGAGAAGAAATTAATGAAGAACAGATAATACAAGTGATTGAACAATTGGACTATGAAGTGATTCGAGCCAAGTTTCAAAAAAGACAAAAGAATGAAAAAGAAGAGTTTAATAAAAAAAATACATGGAATCAAGTCATTGGAGTTGGGGTTTTATTACTTGCTATCTCTGTTTTGATGAAGCAATTAGGCTTATCTAGAATCTTTAATGCCTTCCCCCAAGTAGAAGAAAATATGGGATATGGGATGTTATTTCTAATTGGAGTGGTCACCTCGGTTCATTGTATTGGAATGTGTGGGGGAATCCATTTATCTCAATGTCTTTCTTATCAAAAAAATTCAGAGGAAGAGAAAAATGGTGAAAAAGGAAAAAAGAAATGGTCTACCGTTTATCCAAGTTTTTTATATAACCTAGGAAGAGTTGTTTCTTATACAATCGTTGGAGGGGTTGTTGGAGGCTTTGGTTCCGTTATCAGTTTTTCTGGAAAAGGAAAGGGAGCGGTTCAATTAATAGCAGGGGTTTTTATGGTTATTATGGGAATCAATATGTTAAATATTTTTCCGTGGCTTCGAAAGTTTAATCCAAGAATGCCAAAAGTCTTTGCTCGGAAAATCAATCAAGGAAAGCAAAAAAATGGAGCGTTTTTGGTAGGGATTTTAAATGGATTGATGCCTTGTGGTCCATTACAAGCAATGCAGATTTACGCATTATCCACAGGAAGTCCGTTAAAAGGCGCTTTTTCCATGTTTTTATTTAGTATGGGAACAGTTCCGTTAATGTTTGGATTTGGTGCCCTTAGTTCCTTTTTGAGCCAGAAGTTTACAAAACAAGTAATGAAATTTGGGGCTGTTTTAGTGGTGATTTTAGGGATTTCTATGTTCCAAAATGGCTGGAGTGTGTCGGGATTCCCCGTGTTTTCCCTATCTTTTTCAAGCGGAAAAGAACGACAGGAAGCAAAGGTTCAAGACGGTGTTCAGGTGGTAGAAACTACGTTAAGTCCATATGGATATGAGCCAATTACGGTACAAGAAGGAATTCCTGTAAAATGGACCATTAAAGCAGAACAAGGAAGTTTAACTGGATGCAATCGTGCCATTTTAATTCCAGAATATGAAATTCAAAAAACATTAGAAATTGGGGAAAATGTAATTGAATTTACGCCAACAAAGGCAGGAACATATTCTTATAGCTGTTGGATGGGAATGCTTCGTAGTAGTATTACTGTGTTAAAAGAAGGGGAAGAAGTCCCAAAAGATGAAGCAAATACAAGTGAGGAAGGAAAGGAAACAGAAAATCTTTGGCAACAAGAAACAGTGGAAGAACCAGCAGGATATAAAATTCCAGTGGATAAAGTAGCCATTGCTACAATGGATGGTGATGTTCAAAAAGTGAAGATAACCATAGGGAAAAATAGATTTCAACCAGCAATTATTGTATTACAAAGGGGAATCGAAACAGAATGGACCATTCAAATCGATAAAATAAAAGAAGGAAGAGAGCAGTTACTATTTCCAGATTATTGGTCGGTGATTCCGTTAGAAAAAGGTGAGAATAAACTTATGCTTTATCCAGAAGCAGATTTTGATTTTTCCACAGAGGATCAGAAAATGTTTGGTTATGTTAAAGTTGTGGATGATATTAATAAGGTGAATTTAAAAGAAATTCGAAAAGAAGTAAAAGAGCATACTACATACTTATGGGATTATAATCTTGTAGGAAGCATGGAATAAATAAAAATAGATAAAAAAGCATAAAAAAAAGAACTTCATTTCGCTTTCAAGGTTTCCCTTAATTTTACAGGTGCTTTCGGGACTTATTTAATACTAAATAAGATGGGAGATAAAGCTATTGTGAAGTTCTAACTTCATTATAGCACAGTTTTTCTGAAAAGAAAGTGGTATATAAAAATCTTTACATT
>UQVN01000178.1 GCA_900544525.1 uncultured Eubacteriales bacterium | reverse complement strand
AATAAAGATTTTTGGATTGGAATCACCTTCGACAACATCTACTAAAGATTTTGATTAATATAGGGAAATGGATGTATGTCATATTTTTGATAATAAGGGTTTTAAATCTTATTATAAATTTCTTATAAAATATGAGAAAGATTATCAAGTTGGACTGTCCGAAGCAGAAGAGAAGTAATTGAATTTATATCAAAGAAACTTACTAGTGCAAAAAGAATCTATGAACTTGAACTATTAAATTGAATGTTGTATTATCATAATGGTTTGATGGGACTTTTAAAGAATTCTTTAGAAAAGCAATTTAGAAGCAATTCAAGGTAAGATTAAATACGAAGATTATTTTGTAAGTTCCAGTTGTCTGATTGTCATATCAAAACAAAGTAGAACGTTAGAATTTTAAGATGTTCAAAATTTTCTTCATGCACAGGAAAGAAGAATCAAGATAGAGTTGTTTATAAGAAAAAATAAAGATGATAAAATATCCAAAGAATTTTATTATTTAGGGCGCATGAAAGCAACTGGACAAGCAAAAGAATTTACTATGGCAAATACAGATAAAACAGCAGTAGAAATAGAGTGGATTCTCGATACCCCAGTTCGAGAAGAGCTCTATGAATATATCGTGAATCATTAATGGAGGTAAAATGAAGACAATAAAAGTAGTAGCAGCAATTATAAAAGAAGGTAATAAAATATTAGCAACCCAGCGTGGATATGGAGAGTTTCAAGGAGGCTGGGAATTTCCGGGAGGAAAAATAGAACTAGGAGAAACGAAAGAGGAAGCGTTAATTCGTGAGATAAGAGAGGAATTGGATACTGAGATTGTTGTAGAAGAATTGTTTGACACCGTGGAATATGATTATCCAAATTTTCATCTTTCTATGAATTGTTTCATTTGCTCCATAAAGGAAGGAAACTTTGTGTTGAAAGAACATCAGGAAGCGAGATGGTTAACAAAGGAAACACTAGATAGCGTGGAATGGTTACCAGCGGATCAAGGATTAATCGAAAAGTTAAAAGAATATTTATAATAGTAGTGAGAAAGAAAAAGAGGAGCAATAGCTCCTCTTTTTCTACACATATAAAGTACAAGTACTAAAAAACATCAGGGTATAAAAACTCTCTTTTTAGAAAAAAGAAGGATGTTCTACTTTGTTTTAAGACAAAGAGATAGAACTTAAATAACCAAACGATTTATGATATAATTTGCATAAAAGGCATAAGTCAAGCAGAAATGCTTGCATTTCTATTTGACGCGCCCACCAACGTGAGAAGTTGTCAAAGCGTGCTTCTTATCGTTTCATAAAACGAGAGTGAGAGAAAGGAGAGCGTTGCTAAAGAAAAATAAGCAACTTTCATCTCTTTAGCAACAAAAATACAGATGAAAATTATTATTGTGGGCTGTGGAAAAGTAGGAAGCAGTCTTGCAGAACAATTAAATCAAGAAGGGCATGAAATCACAGTCATTGATAGAGTACAAAGAGTGGTAGAGCAAGTTTCCATTAGTTGCGATATTATCGGTTTTGTTGGTGATGGTGTCAGTTATTCGATTCAAATAGAGGCAGGGGTGAAGGAAGCCGATTTATTAATTGCTGTTACAGATTCGGATGAGAAAAATTTATTATGTTGTCTTATGGCGAAAAAAGCAGGTGGATGTAAAACAATTGCACGTGTTCGAAATCCTGTTTATTATAAAGAAATGAGATATTTAAGGGAAGAATTAGGGCTTTCTATGATCATTAATCCAGAGAAGGCAGCGGCACAAGAAATGGCAAAGTTAATTCGATTTCCTTCGGCAATTAAAGTGGATACGTTTGCAAAAGAGCGAGTGGAACTGCTACAAGTGAATATTCCCATAGGAAGTAAATTGCATCAATGCGCCATTATGGATATCGGAAAGCGAATTGGAGTTGATATTTTAATTTGTGCGGTGGAACGAAAAGAAGAAATTATTATTCCAACGGGAAGTTTCCTATTACAAGAAGAGGACAGAATTTCTATTATGGGTTCATATCAGCAAGTATATCATTTTCTTCGAAAAATCGGGGTCAAAATACCAAAAGTAAAAAATGCTATGCTGATTGGAGGAAGTAGGTTAGCTTATTATTTGACGGAAATGTTATTAGAATCTGGAATCCAAGTTCGGATTATAGAAAAAGAGAAACAACGGTGTGAAGAGCTGAGTGAACTATTTCCAAAAGCAATTATCATTGAGGCAGATGGTACGGATAAAGATGTTTTAGAAGAAGAAGGGCTAAAGAGGATGGATTTTTTTGCTGCGCTTACGAATCTTGATGAAGAAAATATTATGTTAGCACTGTATGCCAAAAGATATTCAGAGGCCAAGGTTGTGACAAAAGTAAATCATTTGCGGTTTGAGGACGTGATTGAGGATTTAAATTTAGGAAGCGTAGTATACCCGAAGTATATTACGGCAAATAGTATTTTACAGTATGTGCGTGCAAGACAAAATTCCTATGGAAGTAATGTAGAGACGTTATATAAAATTATTAATAATCGGGCAGAAGCATTGGCGTTTCGAATTCGGCCTACTTGTTCGATTATAGAACGGACATTTGAAGAATTACAGTTAAAGGAGAATGTGTTAGTTTGCTGTATTATAAGGGAAGGGAAAGTGCTTATGCCAAGGGGACAAGATGTGATGAAAGTGGGAGATGTTGTGATTATTGTAACAACTCATACAAGATTACATGATATCGAAGATATTTTAAAGGAAAGGTAGGAGAAAATCGTGAATTATGCTATGATTCGCTATCTTTTAGCGTGTGTGATGGGCTTTGAAGCGCTTTTTCTTTTTTTGCCATGTCTTGTTTCTATTATTTATCAAGAAGAAACTGGATGGGCATTTTTTGTAACATTGGTATTGTGTTCGATGCTTTGGTTTATTGGAACAAGAAAAAAGCCAAAAAATAAAGTGTTTTTTGCAAAAGAAGGTTTTGTGGCAGTAGCACTTAGTTGGATTGCACTGAGTGTGATGGGTGCGATTCCATTTTTTTTATCAAGAGAAATCCCAAGTTTTATTGATGCTTTTTTTGAGGCGGTATCCGGATTTTCCACAACAGGTGCTAGTGTATTAGATGATGTGAGTGCTCTATCCTATACAACAATCTTTTGGAGAAGTTTTACTTTATGGATTGGCGGAATGGGAGTTCTTGTGTTTATGGTAGCTATTTTACCGTTATCAGGAAGTTATAATGTGTTATTGATGAAAGCAGAAAGCCCTGGGCCTTCTGTTGGAAAGCTTGTACCAAGAATTCGAACGACGGCAAAGTTATTATACGAAATTTATTTTTGTTTAACGGTAATACAGATTATATTACTGCTGTTAGGGGGAGTACCATTATTTGATGCGCTCATTATTAGCTTTGGAACAGCAGGAACAGGAGGATTTGGTTCAAAAACAGGTAGTCTGGAAGAATATTCTAGTTATGTGCAAGGTGTGACAATTGTGTTTATGATTCTGTTTGGAATCAATTTTCGTGTCTATTATTTAATTTTAGTGAAACAATGGAAGCAAGCCTTTCGTTGTGAAGAAATGTGGTATTATCTTGCCATTATCGCGTTTGCGATTCTTGTTATTACCGTTGATATTCGTTCTATGTTTTCCAGTTGGATGAGTGCGTTTCATCATTCCGCCTTTCAAGTGTCGTCGATTATCACCACTACCGCTTATTCCACTGTGGATTTTGATCGCTGGCCATCTTTTTCAAAGGAGTTATTAATTGTACTTATGTTTATCGGCTCGTGTGCGGGAAGTACTGGAGGAGGAATTAAAGTTTCTCGATTTGCGATTATTATGAAAACATTTTTGAAGGAAATGTATCAAATGATTCATCCAAAAGGGGTTCGAGTCATTCGATTTGAAGGAAAAAAGGTGGAACATAATGTTTTGCGTTCGATTAATACTTTTTTTGCAGGATATATTTTAGTGTTTGTAATATCGATTATTCTTATTGGACTCAATGATTTTGATTTAATAACGAATTTTACATCGGTTGTAGCTGCTCTCAATAATATAGGAGCAGGGCTAGAACTTGTTGGTCCAAAAGGGAATTTTGGAGATTTTAGTGTTTTATCGAAATTAGTGTTATCGTTTGATATGTTAGCAGGCAGATTGGAATTGTTCCCGATGTTGTTGCTCTTTGTACCGTCTACTTGGAAGAAATAAAAAAGAATATGGGAAAATGATGAGAAATATCTTGAGAATTAACATATAAGTGTTTGTACATAAGTGTTAGCAATAGAAGGTGTAAATATTGAAAATATAAAAAACTCTCGTTTAAAGAAAGATTTCTTTAGACGAGAGTTTTTTTATAGGAAAAAGAAAGTTTCTTTTAGAATGTGCTTGCTAATGCTTTCGCTTGTTTTTTACCTTCTTCTACGACTTCGCCAGCTTTTTCAGGCATTCCGTCAAGATTTTTGAGAGCAATTGTTTCCATATCTGTAATTCCGAAGAATCCAAAAATAGTTCTTAAATAGCGTTCTCCCATTTCTACAGGAGTGTTTTCATAAGCACCACCACGAGCTACAATATAAAGTGCCTTCTTATCTTTGCAAAGTCCAACAGGGCCATTTGCTGTGTATTTGAATGTGATTCCACTTACGCTAACATAATCAAGGTATGCTTTTAAGATAGCAGGAAAACTTAAATTCCACATAGGAGTTGCCACGATATATTTATCAGCTTCGACAAACTGATAAGCATATTTTAAGTGTGGATGCTGTTTGCTCTCTTCTGTTTTTGGTCCAAATAAGACGCCTAAATCTTCTGGTCTTAAAAAGTCAATGTCTTCTTTATAAAGATCAAGAGTGATAATTTCATCTTCTGGATGCTGTTTTTTATATTCTTCAATAAAAGTGTCAGAAACTTGGAAAGTGCGAGACTGTCCTTCTGGTTTAATGTTTGCTTTAATATATAATACTTTACTCATAATAATTCCTCTTATTCTAATATTTTTAATATGTTTGATGTTTGAAAAAATGATAGGATTTTCTATCTAAATTTTTCTATTAAAATCCTTGTGTTTCTAAAAATTGATATGGTTTTATCTTTTAATTCATTTGAGAAAATGATAATTTTTTTAAAATCCGTTTCAATTCCTCTTTTTCTTCTTTTTCTAAAACGGAAAAAATAGAATGTACGTTTTCATAGTGTTCAGGGAGGATTGTTTCAATCCATTTTTTTCCGTCAGAAGTGAGGGAAATTAAGGAACTACGTTTATCCTTTGGATTAGATATTTTTTTTATAAAGCCATCTCGTTCAAGGTTTCGGATGACAACGGTCATATTGCCAGACGTAGATAAATTTTTTTCAATCAGCTGTCCAATTGGCAAATCTCCTTTATTGTAGAGCGTTTCTAAAACACCGAACTGAGCAGGGGTGAAATTAAATTTTTTAATTGTTTGATACTCCTTTCGATGAATTTGATGCTCTGCTTTTGTAAAGACCGTCAGTGTTGATAACTCTAAATAATATTCTTCAATCATTTGATCAATCCGTTTTTTATTCATGTAAATACAGTATCACTAATTATGGATACTGTCAAGGGGATAAGAAAAAATCTGATTGTATTCTATATTGTAAGAGGATTAGATTGACAAGTATTCTATAGAAGAATATAGTAAAACTAAGCAAAAGAAGATGGTTGCTATAAGGCGTAAAAAGAGCAGAAAATAAGAAGTATTAGAAAAATGGAGTGGAAAGAAGAAAAAGAAGTTCTAATACTTATTTGAGAAAAGAGGCGTGGAGATGGAGCAGATAAAAGTAGAGGATTTAGTAAAAAGATATGGGAACAAAAAAGGGGTTTTTGATATCAATTTTTCCATAGAGAAAGGAGAGGTATTTGGTTTTTTAGGTCCTAATGGGGCAGGAAAGACGACTACGATCCGTCATCTTATGGGATTTATAAAACCAGATAGCGGATTTGTTCAAATAGAAGGAAAGGATTGTTTTAAAGAGCGAGAACAGATTCAAGAAAATGTTGGATATCTTCCAGGAGAAATTGCTTTAATGGAAGAAATGACGGGAAATGAATTTTTAGATTTTATGTTTCATATGAAGCGTTTGAAAAGTAAAAAGAAAATGAAACAATTGATCGCTTATTTTGAATTAGATCCAAAAGGAAAAATCCGTAAAATGTCAAAAGGTATGAAGCAAAAGTTGGCAATTATCTGTGCTTTTATGGGAGAACCCAATATTTTAATTTTGGACGAGCCAACAAGTGGACTCGATCCATTAATGCAAAATAAATTTATTGATTTGATTGTAAAGGAGAAGAAAAGGGGAGCAACGATTTTTCTCTCTTCTCATATTTTTGAAGAAATTGAGAGGACGTGTGATCGGGTAGGATTTATTCGAGAAGGCAAATTAGTTACGATAAAAGAGATGGACGATTTAAGGAAATCTCAAAAGCGAATATTTGAAATTTATTTTTCATCAACTGAGGAAAGAAACCGTTATTTAGAAATCCATAAAGAAGCTCGATTAGAACAAGATGGCGTCAGTGTTTTTGTTTCGGGGGAAGTGGATTCTTTTATTAAAGATTTAAGTCAGTATCAAATTTCTGATTTGAAAATAAAAATGTTATCATTAGAAGAAATTTTTCTTGAATATTATGAAGAAAGATAAGGAGGGAATTGGATGAATCAGACGCTATTCAAAAAAGAAATCAAACATAATTTTAAAATCTGGCTATTATTTTGTGCCGTATTAACTCTTTATACGGCCATGATTATTAGTATGTTTGATCCAAAACTAGGAAAGAGTTTGGAAATGATGAGAGAGAGTATGCCTGAGATTTTTGCAGCAGTTGGAATGTCTGCTCCAGGAGAGACGCTACTTGATTTTATGATAAACTACTTATTTGGATTCTTATATAAAGTGTTTCCAATGGTATTTTTTATTTTAATGATCAATCGTGTTTTTATTCGCTATCTAGATCGTGGAACGATGGCATATTTGTTATCCACATCGAATAGCCGAAAGAAAATCGCCATAACACAGATAGCAACCATTTTAATTTTATTAGGGGCATTGCTTGTCTATGTTGCAATGTTAGCAATTGGAGTGAGTGAAAGCCTATTCTCAGGAGAATTGGATATTGTAAAATTTCTTCTTGTTATAATAGGGCTTTTTGGTTTGTTATTTTTCCTATCGGGAATTTCTTATTTTAGTGGTTGTATGTTCCAAGATAGTGGGAAGGCTATCGGTGTAGGAACGGGACTTAATATTTTATTTATTTTAATTCAA
>UQVN01000177.1 GCA_900544525.1 uncultured Eubacteriales bacterium | reverse complement strand
CTGCTACTGATGTAAATTTCTTTAAAAATGGCATTATTTTTTCTTTTGTAAATATGGTATCCATAGCATCCAAGATAAATCCCTATTCCAATAAAAGTGATATTTCTTCCAACGATAAATCCAACTGGAGTATATTCTAGCTTTATTTCATGAGTTCCTTCTTCCAATGGAAATCCTAAAAAGGCATCGGCTATGGCGATTGTTTCTTCCTGCTCAAGCATTTTTCCATCTACCGTAATCTTCCACCCTTTATCATATGGAATACTTGTGAAGAAAATACCTTTCTCGTCCACATCGATGGTTCCTTTTATAAAATTAGAAGTATGTTCTTTTACTTCATAAGGATTTTGGCTCATTGCCTCATAATATTGGTTAAATGCTTGTTCATTAAAAGATGCTGCCATCATTCGTATTTGTCCTGTGGTTACCGCACTTTTAATTCGTAGAGAAATGGTGACTGGCACTCCCTCTTCCACTTGTCCTACATGGATAATCTGAGAGTTTAATTTGTCACTACAACGAATTTCTTCTCCACTTTTAATGGTAATTCTCTCAATTTGATTTCCCGTAATAAATACATAAAGATCCATGTCTTTTTCAGGAACAATATAATAGACCATGTTATCGTCTTTTGTTTCTACCATTTCATATGAAACAGTACCTCCATTCTCATAAGTAGACGTACATCCATTTAATTGTACTTTTCCAGACTGTTTCACTTCTTCAAATACAGTAACCGGATCTTCCATTGTAGATGCAATCCAGTTATTTTGTGTCTCAAATGGATTGTTCGTCTGATATAAAATATCTTCTGCTTTTTCAGATACCATATATCCGATTGGCAACGCAGAATAGTTTCGATATAAATCGATTGTTCCAACGGACTTATAATATTCAAAATCAGATTGACTCACTTCTCCAGGTCTTACAAATAAGTATTTCATTCCAAGAATGGCATTGGTCACTGGCGTGGCCCCTTTATATAAATATTCATTTACGGCAGAATAAAATCCAAGCCTTCCCATCGTATAAACCACATCACCAATAGCAGTAGAACCAAAAAGATTCACTCCTGGAAGACGATTCCATGTGACTTCATCGAGGACTTTTGATTTCGCAAGCTCTGCCCGATAAAGTCCCTTATCCTTTAACATTACTTCTCTTGCACTAGCCATTTCTTCTGTGGTGGAGAAAAACTTACTAATGCTCACTTGGCCGGTACAATTGTATGCAAAGATTGTATGTCCTAGCAGTTCTACAATCATAACACTGCTTAATAAATATTGTAGATATACTTTTTTCATTTTCCATCCTGTATACAATAATAAAAGAATCGTATAAGCAAGGGCCACTGCTCCTGTAATAAAGTAGCTATACCAAGGTTCTTTTGTATCGGAAAATAAGAAAGATAAAATCATAATTCCAACTAAGACACCAAAGCTCCATATGATTTGATATGGCCGATAGCTTTTAATCCAAAGCAACACTTGATAGGCCATGCAAATAGCCATAAAAATATAAAGATAGGCAAAACGATTTGGAATTCCATACTGATCATGAAATCCATGCCAAATATAATTTAACCAGTTCAAATTAAAACTGACGATAAGCAATATCATAAGGAAACTTTGTTTTAATCGAACCGACAATTTAATCTTTCGATTCATAATATACAGATTCAAAAGAAAAATGGTCAAAATTCCACAATATAGATTCGTTCCTCCATCCCCTTGTGCATTAGTAATCACTTTTGCCCCAATGCTATGGGAATTTAAAATCGTAAAGAAATCCACATACCATTCAGGCTTTGGAAATTGCATTTTAGCAGAGGAAGTTGTCATAAGTCCTGCATAGGTTGGAATTAACACAATGGCTGCCATAGCGCCTGCTAGTAAAGAATATCCTGCAAAAATAAATCCTTTTTGAAAGAACTTCTTAACACTTTTATGTGGATATAATAAAAAGTAAAGTACGAGAAATAGGCATGTCATAAATGTCATATAAAAGTTACAATATAACGAAGCGAATAAAAATAGACAATACCATCTTCCATCGTTTTTCTCAATGAGTTTCTCCACACCTAAAATAATCAGTGGTAAAAATATCATCGTTTCTAACCACATAACATTCCAACTATATCCAATCATATAGCTACTAAGAGCATATGCCATGGAAAAAAGAAACACTTGCCAATCTTTCGCAACGATCTTTCTAGGCCGTCTCTGCGCCCAGATAGCATTTTTTAAATAAATGGCCATCGTAAAGCTGGATAATGCGATCTTCGTAATAATAAGAAAACTTACCACTCCATTTAAATATTTTTGTGGAAAAAATACGATAATCAGATTCAAAGGACTGGATAAATAATACGCCCAAAGAGACATAAAGTTAACTCCAAGCCCAGAGTTCCAACTATAAAATAAACTCTCTCCATTTTGTAATTTATTCTGATATTCAGAGAAGAAAGGCATATATTGATGAAGTCCATCGATAATTACAAGAGAACGATCGCCAAATGGCTCCACTTCAAAAATAATGCAACAAATCACTAGAAAGAAAAATGGAACTAAAAATGCTAATAAATAAAGCTGATAAGTTCCTGTCGTCTTTTTACTTGCTCCCCTAACGACTCTTCCCTTTGCATTTGTAAAAACAAACCATTTACTAAATACATAATTTAATATGAGTACAACAAATTGAATAACTATTTTGCTCCCCATCTCGTTGAAATTCAAACCATCTACGAATATTCCAACCCCTACCATCTCAATCACCATTGTTACAATTCTTGCACCAAAGAAATTTAGCAATTCTTGTAATAGTTCTTGAATGGAAGAAACTTTTGAACGAAATACAAATCCCTTATTGACTCCATAAGCAAATAAAATCGCCAATAAAATGGCAATAAAGTTGCTCGTATTCAAATTCATATGACATAGAATACGAAGGATATAAAATACGAAAACATTGACAGCGGTCGTAGCTCCGCCAGCAATGAGATATCGTATGGATTCTTTATGAAGCAAAGATTTTATTTTGTCTTGCACCTGTTTGCCTCCTACACTCTTCCCAGTAGAAGCGATTTTCATTTTTCTCGTTTTTTATTTTTATCTCCATTTTTTAGGAAGAATATGTTTTGCCTCTACCGTGGATTTTTGTTTCTTATTGTATCCCTTTTCTAGTTGAGGTGCAAGTTTATTTCCATTTCTTAAGAAATCATTCACAATTTTATTAAAATCTCTACTATATCCAAACAGTCTCTTGGCTTCTTTTTGTATTCCTATCCATATCTTTTCCTGTTCTACCAGTTCCTCTACTCCTCGTATCTCCATCTGTCTCATTTCTTTTATTACAATTCTTGCAAAAATCGTTACTTTCTGTCGATGGAGATCGGCTGGTACATCCATAATGACAGGGATTCTATCCACTTCTTCCCTCCAATTTTCAAATTCATAAAAAGGATTCATTCTCCAATGGGCATTCCTTCGATGTTTTTCTAAATACTGTATCACTTGTTCATACTCTTTTGAATTTTCAATTGGCTCACTTAAAAATCGTCGTGCAAAAATACTGCCTCTTCGATTATGCTCCTCATTATATGCCCATGCATAACTAGAGGATAAGCGACTGCAAAAATCGCTCATATCCCTATAATCCGTCCTTATAATGGCATGAAAATGATTCTTCCCCATATAAGAACATTCCATGTCAACGTTTCCCATGTCTTCTAACTTACTATCCAATAAATACTGAAAGGAACGACAGTCTTTTTCCTCGCGGAATAATCCCAGTCCTTCCTTCCCTTGCAACACAATATGATAAATTCCTGTACTACTTTCTCTTCTCCTCTCTCGTGGCACTATATCCCTCCTCAATACGGTTATCTTATGCTATCCCATTTTATGCTACATTTTTATTTACTCCCACTTATTTACATTGTAATACATATTATTTTTAATTTCAATATAAACTTATAAATAACATCATTTTATCAATGCAATTTTTCTTATCTGTGGGCTAAAACGATTTGTGCATAGCATCCAGTGATTTTATATAATAAGATAACTCCTTTTACGAGAGACTCCCTATCGTAGAATCAAGTGTCATTGCCTGTAGGTAGTGCTTTTTTATATGATAAGAAACATAAATTCCTAGCACATAAAAAAACCCCGTATCAAATGATACGGGGTGATTCTATACGATACGATTGTATTAGTCTGCTACGTATGGCATTAAAGCTAAATGTCTAGCTCTTTTGATTGCTACAGTAAGCGCTCTCTGATGTTTCGCACAGTTTCCTGTGATTCTTCTAGGAAGAATTTTTCCTCTTTCAGATACGTATCTTTTTAATTTGTTTACATCTTTGTAATCGATAACAGCGTTTTTATCTGCACAATACACACAAACTTTTTTTCTTCTACGTCCGCCTCTTCTTCTCATTGGAGAATCAGCGTTTGTTTTATTAAAAGCCATGATATTACCTCCTATAAAAATTCAATCATTAGTTAAAAGGCAGTTCTTCTTCGATTCCATCAGGAATACTCATAAAACCGTCGCCAACTGCTGCACTTGGAGCTGGTCTTCCAGCTGGTGCTTGCTGATAGCCTCCGTCAAAAGATTGACTCTGTCCCATCGCATTTTTGCTTTCACAAAAATCCTGTTCTTCTACAATAATATCTGTTGTATAAACACGGACACCATCTTTATTCATATAGCTACCTGTTTGAATTCTTCCAGAGATTACAATACGCATACCTTGTTTGAAGTATTTTTCTGCAAATTCTCCTGCTTTGCCAAAAGCAACACATGGAATAAAATCTGCATCTGGTTCGCCATCTCTTTTGAATCTTCTGTTAACGGCTAAGGTGTAACGAGCGATCGCCATCGCTTTTTCTCCCTGAGAATATCTCACTTCAGGATCTCTTGTAAGGCGACCCATTAAAACTACTTTATTCATGGAGTTCCTCCTATTCGTTATGCGTCCTGTTTAACACATAAGTATCTTAAAACTGTTTCCATGATACGAACTCTTTGTTCGATTTCAGCTGGACAGCTAGATACTGCTTCGAACTGGATGAAATAGTAATATCCTTCTCTCATTTTCTGAATTTCGTAAGCTAATCTTTTCTTACCCCATTCATCAACGTTTGTTACTGTACCGCCGAATTTTGTGATCAATTCTTTGATCTTTTCAACAGTTGCTGCTCTTTCATCATCTTCGATTTTTGCATTAAGAACTAACGCTAATTCGTATTTATTCATCGTGTCAGCACCTCCTTCTGGACTCTGGCCCTTCTTTCCGAAGAGCAAGGATTGTTAGTTGTATATCACAATTGAAAATTTTAGCACAGGAAATCTAAAGAATCAAGCCTTTTTTACAATTCCGCGAAAATTTTTTTCCACTAATTTCCTGCTGACCATCACTTGATGTCCACATCCTTCACATTTTAATCGAAAATCCATACCTGTTCGCAGAATTTCCCATTCATTAGCACCACATGGGTGTGGCTTCTTCATTTTAATAATATCTCCTACTTGCAAATCCACAATTCCGCCTCCCATTCTATTTTAACTTTTTTACAAGAAAAAAATCTTTTTTCATTTGGTTAGCATTATCGTATCATATTTTCAAAATTTTGATAAGAACGAATTACAACTATTTTTCAATAGTAAGCACTTTTTTACCATATAAATAATCTTTTGGTATCAATTCGTTTCCAACACTTTGGTACAATTCCACGTGGACTTCTATTTTCCCATCTAATTCTGATATCCAACTCACATCGATTGTTTCCATCGTCTTAGGTTCAAAATCTAAAATATATTTTATATTGTGTCCTATTCTTTGTCCTCCTTGACAGACACAAATACGGATATAATAATCCTCCTTAATGTTTCCAAAATTCCATTTGCTTTTTATTCCAAGTAATCCTTTTTTCGGTTCCAATATTTGAATTTCAATCGGAAAATAGACGTCTGGCATTGGATGAAAGATTCCTTCTTCTGATAAGATGCTTTCTTTTTTCACCATTTGAAATTCTTTATGTGAAATAATATAATAAAAACCTTGTTCACAACAGACTTCTTCTAAAAATTCAGAACACATTTTTTCCTCTACATAGATCGCATTGAAATTTCTCTTTTTCCAACTTCTTAGCTTTTTTACGATCTCTCTTTGTAATAGTTCATCTGGTAAACACCCTATTTGTCTATTTAAATTGATAACTTGAAGTTCCACTTTTTTCCCACTGACTCTACACCGCTGGTTTTCAAAGCTCATATCTAAAAAGCCTACTTTTTCTGCAATAACTTCCTCTTTTGTAGCAAACACAAGAATATATTGTTTCTTTGTTTCATGATTCCAAAGTTCTACATCTTGTAAATCCATAGTTCCTTTCCCCAAACGCAATTTTATCTTTGCTAAGGTTTTCCCAATAGGAGAAAGAATACTACAAAATGTTGGTATCAATTCATTTTTATAAGAGGTTTCAATGTCGATTCTTATCTTTTTTTCTTGTTCAAAGTATTGGAATCCAATGGAATAGTCCACAATATGATTGATAGGTCTTACAAGAAGCTTTGCACTTTCCCAAATGAACTTCTTTTCTCCATAAAATTGAATTGAGAATATATTTTTTCCAGAACATAAATGATCTGAAACGTCTATCTCATAAAAACGCTGTTTCCCATCCCCAACTGCTATTAATTGTCCATTCACCTCTAACTCAAAAATGCTACCAAATGTTTCTATTTGAAAATAATATCTTTTATCTTCTTCTTTTGACAAACGAATGATTCTATCATAAATATTCGGCTTAATTCTTGCAGGAAGCCTTAAATAAGTTCGTTTTATTCTGGAAAATCCTGCTTCATTTAAAACGATTTCTTCTGTACTCCACCGCCTATCCATGTTGTAAATACACTCCGATGGAACATGAAACATCTGTTTTTTTGAAATATCTGGATGAAATATTGTATATTTTTTATGTCCCGGCAATATGTTGATATTTTGAATATTTTGTGTATGATATAGTCTGTCTCTTTTTTCCTTTAAAACATTTTTTACTACATGCTTCATGATACCTTTGTTACCCCACCATTTTGAGTAACACTCCTTTCCCCACATTCCTTAAGACCAATCGAAATATTCGCTTCTATTTTCAATCTATCCTAATGCATATCTTATTGTAATGTTTCTTAATTATTTTTTTCTATCTCTTACTAAATCATCTTTATTCTCTTTTGTTTTCTCTTATTGCCTTTTCATCTTC
>UQVN01000176.1 GCA_900544525.1 uncultured Eubacteriales bacterium | reverse complement strand
ATACTTACACTTGATTTTTTTTGAAAAATATGTGATAATGATTTTGTCAAATGAAAAAGCTCTATATCCCAAGGCTGAGTAAGGACATAGAGCTTAGCATCTTGCGATACTATAACACACATTCATTTTATTAAAAGATGCTGCATTTGTCAATATAAAATGAAAGGAGGACCTTGGTTTATGGTCTATATTGATGCAGTACATTATGAAAAAAATATATATGGTTTTGAAGTGATTTCACACTTGAAATGGACATACTTTGTCGCAACCTGCCACAAACATTTGTACTAAAAGTGAGTTGATTGATTTTATTAAAAAAAATCCTAACAGTACAAAAACTAAATATTATAATTCATGGAAAGGCTGGGTTGTTGGCGAAGATGTGAGAGTAGTAGATAATAGCTATTTGAGAACTGATTCCAATAATATTAAGGCTGATAATTTGGGCTCTCTCCCTAGATTTTAAAAAAGTAGACCAATGAAGCTCAGCATCGATTGGTCTTTTTTTTGCGAAGGTGGTTTGATGAAAAAGAAATTAAAAGATGTGGCTAAAATAAAATTTTGTTTATCACAAAAAGTGATTTCAGACGAAAAACATAAAATAATAACGCCAATTAATTTATTGGAGAATAATGTCATAGATAATTTTGTTTTTGATGATAGGGTTCGAGTTAATAAAGATACAAAAGTACATAAAGGAGATATTCTTATAAAAAGAGTAAGTCCTTCATTTGTAAATTATATTGATGAGATTGATGAGGATACGTATGCTTCTGGAAATTTGATAATAATTTCGGCAGTATCTGTTGAATCTAAATATCTTGCTTATATTCTTAACAAAGAAATTTCAAAGATTACTCAATCTCTATCTGGAGCAAAAATCCCGTCTATTGGAAGAAATGATTTAGAAGAGATAGAGGTTCCAATCCTTTCTATAAAAAGGCAAAAAGCAATTGGCGATTTGTGGCATAAAAGTATTGAAGTTTATAAATTAAAAACAAGGTTAAATGAGTTAGAGTTTATTAAAGTAAAAGGGATTTTAAGTGAATTGGTGAATGGAGGAGAGCAAAATGTCAACTAAAAAAACAACTTTTGAAGATATCAAAAATGCTTTGTGGGCAGGTGCAAATACATTTAGAGATAATATTGATGCTTCTAATTATAAAGATTATGTCTTGTCTATGTTGTTTGTAAAATATTTAAGTGATACTTTTGAAGAAAGTGTAGAAAATCTAAAGAAAGAATATGAAGGGCTTCGACTAGAAAGACAAATTTCTAATCTTCCTTTTGTCCTTAAAGAGGAGTATACATTTAATTATTTGTTAAAAAATAAATTTTCTGTAGACATAGGATCTAAAATTAGTGAAGCTTTAACTGGAATTGAGAGCACAAATGCGATTTTGTCTGGAATTTTTAGAGGCATTGATCTTAATAGCGAAGCTAATTTGGGCAAGAAAGAGCAAAAGAATCCACTTTTAAGGACGTTACTTGAAGATTTTGCTGATTTAGATTTAAGACCTAGCCATATTGAAACGAAAGATAATGAAGTTCCAGCCGATGTTGTGGGAGATGCTTATGAATATATGATTGGCGAATTTGCAACTATGGCTGGGAAAAAAGCAGGAAGTTTCTTTACACCACAGCAAGTATCAGAGGTTATGGCACAAATTGTATCTCCACAGGAAAAAGACCGTATATATGATCCAACTTGTGGATCTGGCTCTTTGCTTATTAGAGCTGCGAAAAAAGGAGGACTAGACAAAGTTTCAATATATGGTCAAGAGGTAAATAATTCTGCTATTTCTATGGCAAGAATGAATATGTTTATTCATGATATAAAAGATGCACATATAGCTTGGGGTGATACTCTTGCAAATCCTCAACACCTAGATAGCGACGGAAATCTTATGAAATTTGATTGTATTGTTGCTAATATGCCTTTTAGCAAGAACAAATGGGCAGAGGGTTTTAATCCTGGTGGTGAGGTTTCGATTGACGAAGATGAATCTAATACTAAATCAACTAAAAAGGGTAAGAAAAAAGAGTTTAAGATGGAACCATCTCTTGACAGGCATCATCGATTTGATTTAGGTGTACCGCCGGCAAGTAAGGGTGACTGGGCATTTTTGCTCCATATGATAGCGAGTATGAGCGGAAACGGAAGAATTGCAGCCGTTGCTCCTCACGGAGTTTTGTTCAGAGGTGCGTCTGAAGGACGAATTCGTCAAGCGGTAATTGAGAAAAATCTCATTGATGCTGTTATCGGATTGCCGGAAAATTTGTTTTACGGTACTTCAATTCCGGCCTGCATTGTTGTATTTAAAAAAGGGCGTACCACAACCAATGTTCTTTTTGTTGATGCTTCTAAAGATTTTAAAAAAGAAAAAGCAAAAAATAAATTGCGTGATGGTTCAAATGGAGAACCGAATGACATCAAGAAAATAGTTGATACTTACAAAGCGTTTATAAACAGAGAAGAAACAGCAGAGCAAGAAAAATACAGTCATGTTGCAACTCTCAACGAAATTCAAGAAAATGAGTACAATCTCAACATTCCTCGCTATGTTGATACTTTTGAGGAAGAGGAACTTATAGATTTGGAGAGTGTAAACAAGGAAATTACAGACATTAAAACTCAGATTTCTTCACTTGAAAAAGAGATGGAACAATGTATGAAGGAGCTTGGTTTATGAGTGATATTGTAAAGTACAGCGAAACATATTAAGCATATAAACAAGTACGGAGAAGAGTTTTGGTATGCCAGAGAAATTACAGCTGGTACTTGAATATGTACAATGGCGAAGATTTTAGACCATATGGGCAGTACGGAGCTTGCAGCTAATCTGTTCCGTGCCACGCAGACGGAAGAAAAATTGCGCCGTGAAAGCATTCAAGGGAAGGAGAATGCCAACAAAACGCACTATGAGGTCGGTGTAAAAGTGCGTAAAACTATCAAGGAACTCGGTGATACTATGCCGGAAGATTTGCCAACTACTGATAAAAGTATCAATCAGATAGAACGGGAAATGGAAAAGAAAAAACTGAAGTAGGTAAATTGTATGATTAAATTTAATGAAATAGATTTATCGGGGGTTAATGCTGCCCTAGCAAATAGTGCTCGTCAGGCAGCAGAGGTATCTGTTGTTATGACTGACAGAGCGGATTATAACAGAAGAAAAGACGAAGCACTTTTTGAAACTGCTGAGACAAGCCGAGCACAAAAAGAATTACTTGAGCAGCAGCTAAAAGAAGTGAGAAAGCAGAATTGTCTTTTGAAAGAGAATAATACAGCATTAAAGGAAAACTATTTTACTCTCAAAGAGTTATATGAAATGACAAAAGCTGAAGCGAAAAGTAATGCAAAAGAAGCAAATCAAAATAAAATTTTCGGCTGGGTGTCATTTGTGGTAGGTACCGTCATTGGGATTGTGGGTATCGTAATTGGAATTATCGTTTAGGAGGTCGGCATATGACCGAAGAAATAAAACAAAGAATAGAAACTATAAAAGCAGGAAAAGTGCCTGACGGCTACAAAAGAACTGTTGTAGGCATTGTTCCAAATGAATGGGAAAATAAAAGACTGTCTGAATTGCTAAAGTTTCAGAATGGAGTTAATGCTGATAAAGAAAAGTATAACAGCGGAATTAAAATGATTAGTGTTATGGATATTTTGTCTAACAGACCTATATTTTACGACGATATTAGAGGACAAGTGGACATAGATGAAAAGGCTTTGAACAACTATAGCGTTACCTATGGAGATATTCTTTTTCAGAGAAGTTCTGAAACGATAGAGGATGCAGGAAAATCGAATGTATATCTGGATGAAAAGAACACAGCTACATACAGTGGATTTGTAATCAGAGGGAAAAAGATAGCTGATTATGATCCCTTTTATTTAAATGAGATTCTCAAAACATCCGGTATTCGACAGCAGATTATAAAGTATTCTGCAGGATCTCAGCACATTAATGTAAGCCAAGATTCACTTTCAAGGGTGAATGTATGTCTTGCAAACGAATATGAGCAAAACCGCATCGCAGAAATCCTGTCTAAATGGGACAAAGCAATTGAGTTGCAGGAAAAACTGATTGAAAAGTTAGAATTACAGAAAAAGGCTTTGATGCAAAGGCTTCTTACACCGAAGGCAGGGTGGAAGAAAGTTAAATTGGGGAAATTAGCTTTTATGCAAAGTGGGGGCACACCAAAAAGTACAGTTGAAGAATATTATAATGGGAATATTATTTGGGTTTCGATAAACGATATAAGTTCTTGTGGGAAGTATTTATCTGATAGTGAAAGAAAAATAACTGAAAAAGGATTAAAAAATTCATCTGCACGATTATTTCCAAAGGGAACGATTCTTTATGCTATGTACGCCTCTATTGGAAAATGTTGTATTGCTACATCAGAGTGCAGTACAAGTCAAGCCATTTTAGGGATAATGACAAATGAAAAACTTGTTTCTGAATATTTGTATTACTTTTTGATCCATCATCAAGAACGGATACTGGCACAGGGACAAAAAGGAACACAATCAAACTTAAATAAAGAAATGGTACAGAATATAAAAGTAGACTTGCCAGATACGATAGATAAGCAAATTAGTATAGTTAAAATTTTGAATTGTTTTGATCGCTATATGGATAGTCATATAGAAAAATTAGCTACTTTAAAACAGCAACAAAAATCAATACAACAGTTGCTGTTAACTGGAATTGTAAGAGTATAAGGAGGAAATAGAATGGCTAAAAACAAACCTTATGGTGATAATGCTCGTGTGGGAGCAGTAAAAAACAGAACGCAGGTATATAACCCTAAAACCGGATTATGGACAAAAAGAGACAGTGAAACAGGGAGGTTTATGGAAGTAAAAACATCTTCCGATAAACCTTTTAAGGGTATAACAAAAGAAAAATAAGTTCAGTAAAAGCCTGCTTTTTAAGTCTGGCTGTTGCTGCTTATGTGGGAGGAATAGAGATATGCCAAAGCATACAATATTTAATGAGCGTCCGGAATGTCAGGACAGGCTTATACATCTTTTAATTAATATGGGATATGAATATGTCTCACGCAGTGAAGCAGAAAGCAAAAGGAGAAACTTGTCTTCCGTACTGTTTGAAGATGAGTTGATTCACTTTTTAAGAAAACAAACTTATCTATACTGTGGGCACGAATTGCTTTTCTCGGGAGAATCAATTACAAAAGCGGTAAAGGAATTGGATGCTTCCCTTTTGCAAGGTCTTTCTATGGCAAGCAAAGAAATATATAATCTCATTACTTTGGGAATCAGTTTGGAGGAAAGAATTGCAATAGATAGTGATATTCCAGTAAAGCAGTCGTTTGACTTGCATTATATTGATTTTGAGCATCCTGCAAATAATATTTGGCAGGTAACAGAAGAATTCAGCGTTCAGCGTCCAAACGGAAGTTATGCACGACCAGATGTTGTTTTAATGGTCAACGGTATTCCTTTTGTTGTAATTGAATGCAAAAAGTCCAGCATCGATGTTATGGAAGGCATTCATCAAAATGTCCGCAATATGATGCCTGACTATATTCCTCAGCTATTTAAATTTTCTCAACTTGTAATTGCAATGAATCCGCAGAAAGTTCTTTACGGTACAGGTGGGACAACCTCTGACTATTTTGTAGAGTGGAGAGAAGATGAAGTCAAATGGCAGGATGAAATTTGCAGAAAATGTTCGCCGGATGGTTCTATTTTGGAGCAGGATAAATTTGCAGTTTCTTTGCTCAGTAAAGTAAGACTACTTGATCTGGTTCAGAATTTTATACTTTTTGATAATAACATCAAAAAGATTGCAAGACATCAGCAATACTTTGCAATTAATAAATCTATGGACAGAATTAATGGTAAAGATGGAAGTTCTTCAAAAGGCGGCGTTATTTGGCATACACAGGGAAGTGGAAAATCTCTGACAATGGTTATGCTAGTTAAAAAAATTCAGGCAGTAAAAGGATATGAAAATCCCAGGTTTATCATTGTTACAGACCGTATAAACCTTGATAAACAAATCCGTGATAATTTTGCTAATTCTCAAATGGCACCTGTTCGTGCTGCGACCGGAAAAGGACTTAATTCTTTGTTGAAGAATAAAGATAACATCGTTATCACAACACTAATAAACAAGTTTGAAACAGTGTACAAAAACAGATATTTAGAGCCTGACAGCGATAAATTCTATGTATTGGTAGATGAGGCGCATCGTTCGCAGTATAAATCGATGTTTAATTATATGAAAGAAGTTTTGCCAAATGCAACGCTGATTGCGTTTACCGGCACACCGCTTATTGCAAAAGCAAAAAAGAATACTTACAAAACTTTTGGAGAGCCGATTCATAACTATACAATGAAGCGAGCGATAGAAGATGGTATTACGGTTCCGCTCGTTTATGAAGGGCGTAAAGTCAAACAGGAAGAACCTGCATTGACGATCAACAACTATTTTGAAAGTTTGACTGAAGGTCTTCCGCAAGAACTTAAGGATAAACTTTCAGACAAGTTTAGTAGATTTAAAGCTATATCAGAAGCCAGAAGCCGTATCAATTTAATAGGATTTGATATTGCAGATCATTTTAAAAATTATTGTGTTCCAAAAGGCTTAAAGGCGATGGTTGTGTGTTCTTCACGAGCAGCAGCGGTTGAAATGTATGAAGTGCTAAAAGGTATGTCTGGAATTAACCCTCGTGTAGTAATCACATTTGGAGATAAGAGAGAGGGTGATGATGACGAAACCACAGATGAAACTATAAAAAAAATAAGGGCATATTATCAGAAAATGGTAAAGCCTTTATTTGGCGACAATGACGAGAAATATGATGATCATGTTTGTGAAGATTTTAAAAACCCGGAAGGCGAAATCAATATGCTCATTGTCAAAGATAAGCTGTTGACCGGATTTGATGCCCCTGTTGCCGGTGTTTTGTACTTAGATAAATCTATTCAACAACATTCCCTATTACAGGCTATTGCAAGAGTGAATCGAGTTTATAAAGGGAAAGATTTCGGCTTGATTGTAGATTATTGGGGAGTTTTTAAAAAGTTAAATAAAGCAATAGATATGTATGAAGACGCTGAGTCCGGAATGAATGGATTTGATAAAGCCGATATTGAAGGCGCTATCTTTGGTCCGATTGATGAAAAAAATAAACTGGCAGCAGCGTATGAAAATCTAATTACTATGTTTGAATCGATTAAAGATTCCCAATCTTCTGATGTTTGGCAAAAAAGTCTTGCTGATGAAAAAACAAGAAAAGAGTTTTATAACAAACTAAAAGAAT
>UQVN01000175.1 GCA_900544525.1 uncultured Eubacteriales bacterium | reverse complement strand
ATAAAAAATGGATAATTTTAAAATATCGTTCTATAGTGAATAAAAAATAGTTTCATAACGATATACTTTTATTCGTTGTGACTAGCAAGAGCAATTGGAGGAGGTATCATGAAATTAAAAAGTGTATTTGATGATGAGTTTTGCAAATATGGAAAAATATTGCCCCAATATGATACGACAGAATTGAGAAAAGAAATGGAACATACCCCGCTTCCAGAAGATGTAATTTATGTGCCATCTGACGAGAGATTAGAATCTCTTTTGGTTGCGAAGAAATTCCAACAGTATGGATATGGAGGACTTCCGATTCAAATTGGATATTGCAATGGAAATAATCATAAGTTAAATGCATTAGAATATCATAGAAATTCTGAAATTAATGTTGCAGTAACAGACTTAGTATTACTTCTTGGAAAACAAGAGGATATTACAAAAGAATGGACGTATGATACAAAAAAAGTGAAAGCATTTTTTGTTCCAGCGGGAACAGCTATTGAGGTATATGCAACAACACTTCATTATGCTCCATGTAATGCAGGAGAAAAAGGGTTCCGTTGTGTTGTTATTTTACCAAAAGGAACCAATGAAGCATTGTTATTTGTGCCTCCAAAAGAAGGAGAAGAGCGTCTTATGACTGCACAGAATAAGTGGTTAATTGCTCATAAGGAAGCACAGATTGAAGGGGCTCATGAAGGATTAGTTGGGGATAATCTGGAAGTGAGATAAAAGAAATTATGTTACATAATAAGGGGTATTTTTTAGGATAGATTCTCTAAGATAGCAGTTTGAGAAAAGCGTGGGAAGAGAATTGTCTTTGACTTCTTAAGAACTCATTTCTAGTAAAATATGTTTTAGTAGAATGTATTTTTCTAGGTTGAGAAATAAATTTAAGTATGATGTTTTATCATACGAGGAGGAAAAGATGGAGAAGCAAAAGAAATTATGTGAGAAAAAAGAAACGACCTTTTTTCTAGCAGTATTGCCGATTATTGCTATGATTTTACTGTTAGGAATTGGGTATGCAGTATTGGGATTGAGTCCTGAGGTGTTAATGCTCATTTCAGCGGCTGTGGCTGCGGTGATAGCAGTATACTTAGGATATTCTTGGGATGATATTATGGATTCTATCGTATCAAAACTTTCTAAAACAATGCCTGCAATCTTTATTCTCATCATTGTAGGATTTTTAATTGGAACTTGGATGATTGGTGGAACAATTCCAATGATGGTGTATTATGGATTAAAAATTATTAGTCCATCCTTTTTAGTGATAACCGCTTTTCTTGTTACGGTTATTGTATCCATTTGCACTGGAACTTCGTGGGGATCAGCAGGGACAATTGGAGTTGCTCTTATGGGAATTGCGTCTGGACTAGGAGCACCATTACCAATTGTAGCTGGAGCTGTTGTTTCAGGAGCATATTTTGGTGATAAGATGTCACCATTATCTGATTCCACCAATTTAGCACCAATTGCAGCAGGATCAAAATTATATGAACATATTGCTCATATGTTTTGGACAACGGGGCCAGGGTTTATTATATGCTGTATTGTATATGTAGTCGTAGGAATGAACTTAAATATCTCTTCTGAGGTGACTCCAGAAAAGGTGACAATGATTTTGGATACATTAAGTCAAATCTTTACATTTAATCCGTTAGTTCTGTTACCAATTCTGATTGTTTTGTATGGTTCTGTTCGCAAGAAACCTACTATTCCAGTGATGTTAATTTCAAGTGCAGTTGCAATCTTTAATGGAGTGGTATTCCAAGGATTTAAGTTAAGTGATTGCTTTGATGCGGCAATTAATGGATTTTCTTTGGATATGGTTCCAATTGCTGGATTTGATGCAACCAATTTAATCTCTGATATTCCAACTCTATTAGAAAGAGGAGGAATGTTATCTATGCTTAGTACCGTATTAATTGCATTTTGTGCTTATGGTTTTGCTGGAACATTAGCGGTTACAGGTTCTCTTGACATTGTATTAAATCGTATTATGAAATCTGTAAAGAGCGTGTTTGGTTTAATTTTTTCTACGGTAATTTCTTGTATCACAGCGATATTTGTTACTTGTAATGGACAGTTATCTATTTTAATTCCAGGTGAGATGTTCCAAAAGGCATATATAAAACGAGGACTAGAGCCAATTAACCTTTCAAGAACATTGGAAGATGCAGCAACTGTTGTAGAACCAATTACACCATGGACAGCAGCAGGGGTTTATATGGCAACAACGTTAGGTGTGGCAACCATGGATTATTTACCATGGGCATGCTTAAATTATACGGGAGTCATGTTTGCTCTAATTTGGGCGGCAACCGGTATTGGAATTAAGAAGATAGGAAAAGATAGTGACTATTATGAGGAGTATATGGCTTTGAATAGGGCAGATGGTATTGATGTTGAAGAAACGATGCAATATGAAGGAAAAGCAGTGTCTGCTAATCATGAGGCATAGAATATGAGGTAGAAATGAAAGAGAATATATTTGATTTTGATACAATAATAGATAGAAGAAATACAAACTGTGGCAGATGGGATACGATGGATAAAAAGTATGGAACAAAAGAGCTTATCCATCTTGGTGTAGCGGATATGGATTTTAAATCTCCAAAGCCAATTATAGATAGTTTTCAAAAATGCTTAGAACATGGAGTCTTTGGATATACCGATTTAAATGATGGCTTTTATAAAGCGTTTATTTCGTGGATGAAAAGAAGACATTCTGTAAACATAAAAAAAGAAGAAATCGTATTTTGTCCGCGTATTAATATTTCATCCAGTTTATGTGTGGATATCTTTACAAAACAAGGGGATGAAGTGTTAATTAATACGCCTGCTTATGGTCCGCTTTATCAAGCCGTTGAAAAGAATCATAGAAAGGTATTAGAAAGTCCACTAACCATCAATGATGGAAGATATGAAATTGATTTTAAACAATTAGAAAATGTGATAACTCCGAATACGAAAATGTTTATTTTATGTAGTCCACATAACCCTGTGGGGCGTGTTTGGACAAAACAAGAATTAGAGCGAGTAGGAGAGTTTTGTTTAAAACATGATTTACTCTTATTTGTTGATGAAATACATGGCGATATTACAGCGCATGGAGTGAACTTTCTCTCATCATTATCTTTAAGGAAAGAAGTGAGAGAAAGACTCATTATGGCAACTTCATTAACAAAGACCTTTAATATTCCAGGTGTTATTGTATCGTATCTTGTCATTCCAAATGAACAGCTTAGAGCGAAAGTAAAGGAAGGCATTGACAGAATCGGAATGCACAATCCAACAATCTTTGCCGTTTCAGCAGTAGAAAGTGCCTATGAAGCGTGTGATGATTGGTATGAGGCGATGTTGCACTATATTGACGAAAATGAACGATTTACTCGTGAATATTTTAAAGAGCATATGCCAGAATTTCACATTTATCCAAGAGAAGGAACCTATTTGCTCTGGATGGATTATTCAAAACTAAACTGTACAGAAGAAGAATTAGAAGAATGGTTTCTTAAAAAGGCAAAGGTTAGTGTTTATATGGGCAGTGTTTTTCAAGAAGAGGGCAAAGGATGTATTCGAGTGAATATTGCTAGTCCAAGAACCTTATTGGAACAAGCCTATGGGCAGATGGCACGTGTATATGAGGAATTAAAGAAATAATAAAAATCATTGATTTCTATGGATAAATGGTTTAAAAAATTTAAGAAGGAATAGTAGGAGGAATCAAAATGAGTTTAAAAGACAATATGCCAAAAGTGAAGTTAGGTATCGTAGCCGTGAGTCGTGACTGTTTCCCAGAAAGTCTTTCTGTAACGAGAAGAGAGGCTTTAGTGAAAGCTTATGCAGACAAATACGATGTAGAGGATATTTATGAATGTCCAATTTGTATTGTAGAAAGCGAAATCCACATGGTGCAGGCATTAGAAGATATTAAAAAAGCTGGATGTAATGCACTCTGTGTTTATCTTGGTAACTTTGGGCCAGAAATTTCTGAAACATTATTAGCAAAACATTTCGATGGACCGAAAATGTTTATTGCAGCAGCAGAAGAAACAGGAAATAATTTATGTGGAGGAAGAGGAGATGCTTACTGTGGAATGTTAAATGCAAGCTACAATTTAGCGCTTCGCAATGTAAAGGCATATATTCCTGAATATCCAGTTGGGGATGCTAGTGATTGTGCGGATATGATGCATGAATTTATCCCAATCGCAAGAGCGGTTATGGCACTTTCTGATTTAAAAATTATTAGCTTTGGACCACGTCCACTTAATTTCTTAGCTTGTAATGCTCCAATTAAACAGCTTTATAACTTAGGCGTAGAAATCGAAGAAAACTCAGAACTTGATTTATTCGAAGCTTTTCATAAACACGCAGGGGACGAGAGAATTCCTGCTATTGTAAAAGAAATGGAAGAAGAATTAGGAGAAGGAAATAAAAAGCCAGAGATTCTTGAAAAACTTGCTCAGTATGAATTGACATTAAAAGACTGGGTGGCAGAACATAAAGGATACCGTAAATATGTTGCGATTGCAGGAAAATGTTGGCCAGCATTCCAGACACAGTTTGGATTTGTGCCATGTTATGTAAACAGCCGATTAACGGATCAAGGAATTCCAGTTTCTTGTGAAGTTGATATTTATGGTGCATTAAGTGAATTTATTGGAACTGTAATTAGCCAAGATACGGTAACTCTTCTTGATATTAACAATACGGTTCCAAAAGATATGTATGAAGAAGATATTAAAGGAAAATATAATTATACATTAAAAGATACTTTCATGGGATTTCACTGTGGAAATACAGCAAAGAGCAAATTGTCATTCTGTGAAATGAAATATCAAATGATTATGGCAAGAACCCTTCCAGAAGAAGTGACACAAGGAACACTAGAAGGGGATATTATTCCAGGAGATATTACATTCTATCGTTTACAAAGCACTGCTGACAATAAACTTCGCGCTTATATTGCACAAGGAGAAGTTCTTCCAGTTGCCACAAGATCCTTTGGTTCTATCGGAGTCTTTGCGATTCCAGAGATGGGAAGATTTTATCGCCATGTATTAATTGAAGGAAATTATCCGCATCATGGTGCCGTTGCATTTGGACATTTTGGAAAAGAATTATATGAAGTATTTAAATATATTGGTGTTGATGTAGAAGAAATCGGATATAATCAACCAAAAGGTGTTCGCTATAAAACAGAAAATCCATTTGCATAAAAGGACATGGGAGTTTTTAGGGAGAAAATAAATTTACATATTGGGTGAAGAAAAAAAGGCAGGTTTTCATAAAAAAGCCTGTCTTTTTCTCAATCATTTACGCAAAGGCAACGAGCTATGCGAGAGCATGTATGCTCACATATGACGACTGTCTGCGAACATGAGAAGCTAATTTATAGGGTAATGATTCATTGTTAGTATAAGAGAAAAGTAAAAAGTGGAGGTGCACCTTATGTTATATATTGGTGTTGATTTAGGAACATCAGCGGTAAAATTATTATTAATGGATGAAACAGGAGCAATTAAAAATATGGTATCAAAAGAGTATCCGCTTTCCTTTCCTAATCCAGGTTGGTCCGAACAAAATCCAGAAGACTGGTATGAAAAGACTATGGAAGGGTTAAAGGAATTGGTAGCGGATTTTGAAAAAGACAAAATTGCAGGCATTAGTTTTGGTGGGCAGATGCATGGGCTTGTAACATTAGATGAAAAGGATCAAGTGATTCGTCCAGCGATTCTTTGGAATGATAGCCGTTCTACAAAAGAAACCAATTATTTCAATGAGGTAGTCGGAAAGGAAACTCTTTCTAATTATACGGCGAACATTGCATTTACTGGATTTACTGCTCCGAAAATTTTATGGATGAAAGAAAATGAACATGAAAAGTTTGCAAAGATCAAAAAGATTATGCTTCCAAAAGATTATTTAGCGTATCGTTTATCAGGAGCGTTTTGTAGTGACTATTCCGACGCTTCAGGAATGTTATTACTGGATGTAGAGCATAAATGTTGGTCAAAGGAAATGATGGAGCTTTGTGGGATTACAGAAGAACAGTTACCAACTCTTTATGAAAGCTATGATGTTGTCGGAACGTTAAAGGAAGAAGTTGCAAAAGAATTAGGACTGCCTGCTACGGTAAAGGTCATTGCAGGTGCTGGAGATAATGCAGCTGCCGCCATTGGAACGGGAACGGTTGGAGAAGGAAACTGCAATATTTCTCTTGGAACAAGTGGGACTATTTTTATTTCTAGCAAACAATTTAAAGTGGATCCCCATAATGCGCTTCATTCCTTTGCCCATGCCGATGGACATTATCATTTAATGGGCTGTATGTTAAGTGCCGCTTCTTGTAATAAATGGTGGATGGAAGAGATTTTAAAAACAACGGATTTTGATAAAGAGCAAGAAGAGATCGTAACGTTGGGAGAAAATCAAGTTTTTTATTTACCATATCTTATGGGAGAACGTTCTCCTCATAACGATCCAAAAGCCAGAGCAACGTTTATTGGAATGACAATGGATACAACGAGAGAAGAGATGACACAGGCGGTATTAGAAGGAGTTATCTTTGCCCTTCGTGATTCTTTAGAAGTTGCAAGAAGTCTTGGAATCAAAATTGAGCGAACAAAAATCTGTGGTGGTGGTGCAAAAAGTCTCCTTTGGAAGAAGATGGTGGCAAATATTTTAAATTTAAAAGTAGAAGTCATTGAAAGCGAACAAGGACCAGCCCTTGGAGGAGCGATTTTAGCTGCAGTTGGATGTGGGGAATATGAAGATGTAGAATCTGCTGTTGGTCAGTTTGTAACAGTAGTGGAAACCATTGAACCAGAACAAGAGCTAGTGGAAAAATACCAAGAACGCTATCAGAAATTTAAACAGATCTATCCTGCATTAAAGCCAGTATTTCAAGTATTATCGGAATAAAAAGAATAGAAACTATGAGAAGATAGGTAAGTTCATTAGGAGCTATAAGGGATATCACATTGGCATATTGGATAATCTAGAAAGAGAAAAAAGAATCATAGAAACTGCATACTACTACAACCATTCTTCTGCTCTATCTAGATTATCTTAATATTATAAGGAAAAGAAAGAGGAAAAGGAGAAGTATTCATGAGATTTTTTATTGATACAGCTAACGTGGAAGATATTAGAAAAGCAAATGATATGGGAATCATTTGTGGGGTTACAACCAATCCATCTTTAATTGCTAAAGAAGGCAGAGATTTTAACGAAGTGATAAAAGAAATTACTTCGATTGTAGATGGCCCTATTAGTGGAGAAGTAAAAGCGACGACGGTAGATGCGGAAGGAATGATTGCAGAAGGAAGAGAAATTGCGAAAAT
>UQVN01000174.1 GCA_900544525.1 uncultured Eubacteriales bacterium | reverse complement strand
TGCAACACTTCCATCGTGAACGATATCTTTATTTTTTACATAAGAAAAAATTTGATATAAATTAGAAGAATGAATGGTATAACTTTGATAACGTTCTTGAATTTGTAATGGCTGTTCATAATATTTTGCATCCATGATTAATGTTTTGTTTTTATAACTTAAGACAATATCCGATTGCATAATGGGCAGCAAATAATCATAATCATCATCTAATTGCCATTGAATCCGAGAAGAAGTCGTCGTTATCATTGGCATCTCTATTCGATAGTATTCTAATAAAAACTTCTCATAGAGTCTACACATCCTTTGTTCATCTAAAAACTTCTTTAAATAAACACATCCATCTTCTTCTGTTTGCAACAACCCCTCCATAATTAAGTAGCAAATAGAAAGCAACATTTGATAATTCCGATTATACTTGGAATGAGGAAACTTCCAGTCTATCTTTTTTCTTTCAAGAAGCTCTACTTCCTCTAAAAAGACCATTAATTTTTTTATCCTTCCTTTTCTATTTTTGGATAAATCTGATTGTAACAATGAAATACAAGTCGTTTTTATCACTTGATTTTCATAAGTATTGAAAGAAAATATATCATATTCACAAACAACTTGTCTTCTTAATATGGTCTGAGGGCGAACCGACTCTCCTACATTTATTTTTCCACGGATCGTATTTCCTCTTTCTTCTTTTTTTCTATACTGCCGATTCAGCCCTCGTTTTATTTGAAACGTTAATCCTTTTATTAAGATTTCTGCCAATAGCTCCGCTGTATGCTCAAACTCTTCCACATCACATAAACCATAGTCTTGTTCCCTTAATACTTGAAATGCATAAGAGAGCATATAATAAATATTTTGAACTTTTATCATTGAATTGCCTCTTTCAATAAAAGACTCCATTCTTTTACTTTTCTTTGTTCGTCAAACCAATACTCTTCTAGCAATGGAATCAGCTCAAACTCCACAAGAGCCATTAACCATTCATCATTCACCGCTGTTTTTGCACAAAAATAACTATGTCCAATTTGGAATCCTTTTCCTAACATCTCATCTTTTACAATCGCCTCATTTAACTTCTTTACAACCGAAACTAGACGATCAAATTTTTTATTTTGTAACCTTTTTTGATAAAGTAAAAAACCTTCGGAATCAAAAGCTGGACCAAATTCAAAAAAAGCAAACCTTCTTCGTAATGCATAGTCAAGCAAAGCTAAACTCCGATCCGCAGTATTCATCATACCGATCAAATATACGTTTTGTGGCACAGAAAAAAGCTCATCGGAATAAAGAAGCTGTAATTCCACCCCTCTCTTATCATTTTCCAATAACATAAATAATTCTCCAAAAATCTTGCTTAAATTGCCACGATTGATCTCATCAATAATGAAAAAATAAGGATTCTCACTATCCACTTCTGCCTTTTTACAAAAAGAATAAAAAGGCCCTTGTTTTAACTCAAACCCTTGTTTTGTTGGTCGAAATCCCATAATGAAATCTTCATAAGAATAACTCTGATGAAACTGAATCATTTTAATATTTTCATCTCTTTGCTCTCCCATAATGGAATAGGCAAGTCGCTTTGCTGTATAAGTTTTCCCAACTCCAGAAGGCCCTTGAAGAATAATATTTTTCTTCATCAATAGTATATTTTTTAATTCATGATATCTTTTTTCACTTAAATAAACATCGGATAAAAAATCATTTTCTGTATAAGGCTCTAATACTTGTTCAATCTCATTTTCTTCTATATCTTCTTGATCGACAAATAATAGTTCTAGACTTTTTACATATTCGGTATAAGGTGTGATTTCTGTTAATGTCTTTAAAACAGATGGAACAGGCGCTTCGTGCTCACTATTTTCAATCCAATTTACTTTTCTTACATTCTTAAAAAAAGAACGAGAAGTATCATATTGATATTCTCCTTCCACAATTCCTTTTCCAATAATTTTCTTTCTTCCTCGTTTTACAAAAACAATATCTCCAATTTCCATCTCTTGCGCAAACTGCCAAGTGGCATGAGCTTGATTTTTGTAAGAATACTGCTCTCCATAAACCGCTTTCATTTTCTGCTTCATCTCTTCCTTTGAAGCATATAACGATAAATCCCCAATATCATCCCATCCGATCGCCATAATCCGATCTTGATAATCCTTTTCCCAGTTCTTTGAAAGATTCCCTGCAGAATAAAGCCAATACTTTGGTTTTCTCTCTTTGTTTGCTAATGTTGTATCCAAAACTCCTTTTGGAACAATTCCTTCAAAAATCTTCTCCTCAAATTGTTGTTCTAATACACCATTTTCTCTAGCAATTTGGGCACATTTTCTCCGTAAACCTTCCGATTTGCTTCCCGTTTGTTCATAACAATACCGAATATTCTCATACGTGGACCATAGAGCATTTTTTAAGCCTCTTTGCCCATAATCTTTCTTTATTTTTTTTATAAAATAAACGAGTAACTCAGTGCTCACTTGATAACTATATTTTTCTCCTTGTACTAAACTTTTGAAAAGAAGAATGGCAAATTTATGGGAACGCTCTCCAAACATTCCAACCTGTTTTACCAAATAATCAATTCCTTCTTCTAATGATATCTTCTTCTCATAAACAGCTTTACAAATCGAATAAATCTCTTCTTCTGCCTTGATCTCTTCTCCAACCTTTTTCTCTATGCTTCCATATGTGTCATGAATAAAATTTTGAAATCTCTTTAATTCTTCATAATAAAACATTCCTTGTTTTCTTGCATTTTCTTTATCAAAATACTCTTCTAAATAAGAAATTAGTTCTTCCCTTGCTTGTTCCATCGCTTGTCCAGAGTCAAAACAACTCCAAAAAGAATCTGAGATATCATGATTCCATAAAAAAAATGCATCTGTTACATGTGCCTGTATCCGTTCTTTTGACCAATCAGGTTGCTTTTTCATCAAATATTCTCGATATTCTTTTTGAATTAACAAGACGGTTTGTTTTGATACCATACGCAATCCACCACCTTTCTATTGCTTCATAAGGTTATGGATATTTTAACAAGATATCCTTAAAAAATCAAATTTTACAAAAGGATAATTTTTTATGTGAGAATAAATACTCCCGCATGGTTCGTTATCTTCGCGTAAATCAAGAAAAACCGCCTTCCCTAAAAGAGAATGCGGTTTCCTTAATCCTAAATTACTCCCAGCCTAATGCCTTTCGCTTAGCTTTCATATCTTCCACTATTTTTTCTCCAAGCGCTATTGGATCCACATCTACATACATAACAGATCCTAACGTATCTTTTGTAGAATATTTTAAAAATTCCATCACCTTTTGAGAACCAGTCACCTGAGCTTCTACACAGTGATAAGAACTTACCCCCATCAATCGAAAACCAAGGGCTGCATCGATTCCCTTCTCATTTGACCATTCTGGTGAAGTAAAGGCATATGGCATCTCACAAATTTTTTTACCAGCTGCTTGTGCAATTCCTCCAAAAATTCCAGATGATCTTGTATTATCAATACATTCACCAACATGCCATACTGGTGGCAGATTTTCCTCTTCACAAAACTTACGTAGCTTCTCTCCTGTTCTTTGGTAAGCAAGTTCACTCGTCTGACAATATCCCATCTTCAAAAGTGGGAATGAGGCACAACCATTTGTAAGAATTAGTATATTATTTTTTAACAAGACATCTGCCACATCACAAATAGCTTTTTCATAAATAACTTTTGGATTATTACATCCAACCATATTTACAATTCCTAAAATTTCACCATTTTTTAATTTATCAGCAAGTGGCTTCATACTACCAAAATGCTTACAGACATATTCAACAGAGAAACCAACTTCCGCCTCAATCTCATATGGTGGAATAGAAACTGGAATTCCTTTTCTATTTTGAAAGCTTTCGACTGCTCTTGTCACAATACGCTCTGCAATCTCATGTGTCTGCTCAATATTAGAATGATGGTGATCATATCCAATATGTTCTGCCCCTGGAAGCCTTCCAGAATCATGAGTTGTAACGACGACTGTCTTAAAACAGTTTGCCACATCCATAATGGATGGATATACCTCTTGTACGTCTGCTACCCAAAGATCTAAAGCGCCTGTTGCAAGAACCATTTCTGCACTAACTGCGTTAGAAAGAGGAATCACTCCTGCGTATCGATACATAGCAGATAGTCCAGAACAACAAATTCCATAAAACTGAATTCCTTTTGCACCAGCATCTTTTGCCATTTTTTGGAACTTTTCACTATATCCAGTCTGAACAATCTCTTTTACCAATACCGGAAGATGTCCATGCACAGCAATATTGACATAGCCTTCTTTTAATGCTCCAACATTTGTCTTAGCAGTGGTACGATCTCCAACTCCAAGAAGAGAATCCGTTGCTATCGATGTTCCAACAACACCACTAAAAGTAAATACCAATCCGCAACGTAAAAATTGTTTCATGATACTTTCCCAATCACCATCCGTCGCACACCCACTCTTATGATAAGCTTCAAACACCTCATGATAAGCACTGATTGGAAGAATATCCATTTCTTCCCAAACTTGCTGTCTTTCTGGCGGAGCACAAGCTTTAATTGTACGATACACATCAGGCTCTGTTCTTGAAAGATCCTCTAATAAAACATCTGCCAAATCAATAGCAATATCTTTCATCGGACGATTCTCCGTTGGAATTCCAAACGCTTTTGCCATTGTACGAATTTTATATTCTCCAATAATAGGTACATCTAATTTTCCCTGTGCCGCCCATTTTAAAGAAAGAATCACTTCTCTTGCATGCATTCCATGCTGAGCTGCGCCCGCAGCTGCGCCACGTAATAACTGCCTTGCAACAATCAAATCTACATCGGCTCCACAGACACCTTTGGGACTCTTTTCTGTAATACGACAAGGTCCCATATTACAAATCTTGCAACAAGTACCTGTTAATCCAAAGCTACATTGAGGCTTCTGTGCATCGAATCGATCAAATGCAGTGTCAATTCCAAGCTGTTCTGCTCGCAGAATCATTTCTTTTACCGCAGGATCTGGTGTCTGATCGATGACATCCTGCTTTGATGGAAATGTCTTGCGATATGCGGAAACTGCTTTCATATAATCAGCCGTAACATCGAACTCGTGGGTATGCTCAATTACGTTTCCATTCTCATCTACGTGAGTGTGCGTATCTGCAGGAATCAAAACTTTAGCCACTCCATTCTTATCAAATCCAATAATCGCTCTGTGACGATGTTCTCCTGTCAATGTTCCATTATAATCGTGAATATGATCTTCCCCCATATTAACCTCCTTAGTTGTTTTTTTATATTTATGTAAGTATTTCACTTCATGTTAGCATAGCGTTAATGTATTATCAAGAATAAAGTGTGACATTGCTTATATGTTTTTTTTATAACTAGAAACTAAAATTTTGTATAAAAAAGCCCCTAGAACTCATAAAATACTGGATTTTCTTTGCCTTATATAATAAAAAAATGAAGAAACCATCTGAGAGTAAACTCTCGATGGCTTCTCCATTTTTATTATGCATGGTTTGTAGCTTATGCTTACATTCCCATTTGCCTTGCTACATATTATTTTTCATCAACCCCGTAGTTCCCATAAAATCAAGGTTTCCCTTTCTTTTTATGATAAAAGTATTCTCTTTTCTTATTCCATTTTTTTGTGTATCGCACTGTCAAAAATAACTTTATGAATTTCTTTATCATTTTGATTAATTTAAAAACGCACAAAGTATATTTTAAATTCCTCTTTATCCTTATTGTTACTTCCTTAATAGAGTTAAATCACTCCCATCAATTCCTCATACTCTTTCCTATTGTAATCATAAATTATTGTATCTTCTAAAAAGTTTCCAATCTTATCGGCTTCCTCTCTCATCATTCCTTCCATAATATGAATATAACTAACTGTCGTATTAAAATTAGAATGTCCCATAATCTCTTGTACAACCCTTGCTCTCATTCCTTTTTCAAAACATCTAGTCGCAAATGTATGCCTTGTTGCATGAGGATTGATTGGCTTAATAAGAACCGGCAAGCGTCCTTCCACTTTACATTCTTGCCATTCTATTTTATTCATCTGATCTACAATTCTCCGAAAAGCACTTTCTGCTGTATGTCTCGAAATCGGAGTTCCTCTTGAAGTAAAGAAAACTAGATCTGAATATTCTTTTCTGATTCTACGCTTCCCCTTCAAACTCTTCTTTAATCGCTCTACTTTACTGTATTGAGAGCGAATCCATTTCTCAGTTTCACTAAAAAAAGGAATCAATCGTTCCGAATTCTCAGTTTTTGGTTCAGTAAATTCTTGAATCTTCTCACCATCTTCATATTCACAAATTAACTGCCGTCTAACATGAATCATTTTATTTTGAAAATCTATATCTTTCCATTGTAAACCTGCGATTTCACCAATTCTCATGCCTGTCAATAACATAATGTGTATCATTTCACAAAACCAATTTTTACTTTCCACTAGATATGTCCGTAATCGCTTTTCTTCTTCTTGTGATAACACTCTTCTTTTTACCGGAGAAGAATTGGCAACTAAAACCCCTATCGCAGGATTTACACGAATATATCCATTTGCTACTGCTGAATCAAAACATTGCTGCAAAGTCCCAACAGCCTCTCTTAATGACTTACCTTGTATTCCTCGCTTCGTTGCCTCTGCGACACAAAGCTGAATATCAAGTTGACGAACGAGATCAATTGGCTTACTTCCAATATTGCATAAGATATAGTTTTTTACACTTCTCATATAAGAATTAGAATTTTTTCGTTTTAGTGTTGGTTGCTTGTATAGCTTAAACCACGTCATTGCCCATTCTTCTAAACTTGGAATACTCCTTTCTGACTCTATTATTTGATATAAATTATTTAACTGTGCATTTGTCTTTTCCGATTGCAACTTTTTCTTTACTTCCTCAAGATCTCTTCCGTAGAAAGGGCCAACTGATTTTCCATCAATCATTGCTCGTCCCATATAAAGACCATCTTTTCTTTGTGTAATTCCTTTTCCTAACTCTTTCCCTTTCAAATCTTTACCCATAATTACGCTCCTTTCCACTGGCTAAAGAAGAAATTTGAATAATTATAGTATGCTTCTCTGTTCTTAGGATTAATGCTCTTTCATGTATAAGTTCCATTTTTTCTTTATAGTGACCGAATATTTCCTTTTCATAAAGCATACCATTACTATTCTTAAATCTCAACTGCTAATTCACATTTTCAACTGAAACTTCGCATTTTTTCTTAATTCTTCATCTAAAAGTTCCTTGTGAATATAGATACGCCTTCCTATTCGAACTACAAATCTGCAGTTTGGATCTCTTGTAATCTCTCTCGCCTTAGTTTTTCCTAGACCTAAATAGGAACAAAATT
>UQVN01000173.1 GCA_900544525.1 uncultured Eubacteriales bacterium | reverse complement strand
AAAAGTAAAATATTATTAGTAATAGTCTATAATAGGAATTAAAAATGATCAATATCTTTATTAGATAAAAATTTTTTGAACTTTATTTTTGTGAAAACAAAAAAGAATTATTTGGTTTTTTTTGTAAATACATTGTCGATAATATATAAAAAAATAGTATAATTATACAATAAAAAGGAATAAAAACTATATATATTTTACAAAAAATTCTTTAGCGATAAAATTCGCTTGCATATTAGCGTGATAAAGGGTAGAATTGTTTTTAAAAAAGTAAAAGTCTAAAAAGGTAGAATTTAGACAATAAACGTCGAAAAATGGAGCAGTGAATTATTTTAAGGAGGATTCATATGAAAAGAAAAAGTATTGCAATGGCATTGATTGCAGCTTTAACCTTATCTTTGGTAGGGTGTGGAAGTGCAAAAGGAAAGGGCCAAGCAGATGGCACTTCACAAGCAGAAGTTGAGAAAGTAACAGTTGAAGTTCCTAGTGAACCAACCAAAGGAGGAACATTAACCGTTTCTCTTTCTGCGTCGCCAAGAAATTTAGATCCTGTTTTATATACGGGATCTTATGAGGGACAGGTCATTCAAAATGTCTGCGATCGTCTTGTAGGATATAATAAAGATTTAACAGAGATCGTTCCTTCCTTGGCGGAAAAATGGGAAATTAGCAAAGATGGCACAAAGTATGTGTTCACTATTCGACAAGGAGTTCATTTTCAAAAAGGAAAATACCAAGATGGAAGAGAGTTAACAGCAGAAGATGTTGCATATTCTCTCAATCGTTCTGCTAAGGAATCTGCTCTGAATCGTTTAGATATGCTAAAAGAAGCAAAAGCTACGGGGGATTATGAAGTAACTTGTGTATTAAAAAGTGCGAACTCTTCTTTTTTAACAGCATTAACAGATGCAGGTAACTCTATTGTACCAAAAGAAGAAGTAGAGGGCTGGGGAGATGAGTTTGGTGCTCACTTAGTTGGTACAGGTCCATTTGCATTAGAATCGTTTAAATTGGATCAAGAATCTGTGCTTGTAAAAAATGCAGATTATTGGGTAGCAGAACCAAACCTGGATAAATTAGTATTCAAGGTTATTACAGACTCTAACCAAGCAGTCAATGCTTTAAAAACAGGGGAAATTGATATTGCTTCTAGCATTTCAGGAGAATCAGTGGAATCTGTAAGACAAGATCCAAACTTACAATTATTAGAGATGCCAGGGCTTCATGTGGCATATTTATATTTTAATCAAGTAAACGGACCTACAAAAGATAAAAAAGTTCGTGAAGCCTTAATTAAAGCTATTAACGTAGAAGAAATGACAGCAAGTATTTATCAATATGGAGAGGCTACACCAGCAAAACTTTCTCTACCACCAGGATCTTGGGGATATGATGAAAGTTTGGAAAGTCTTGTTCCAGAATATGATCCAGAAGGTGCAAAGAAGTTATTAGAAGAGGCTGGCTATCCAGATGGATTTACTTGTGATTTATATATTGCAAATACAGCACTTCGTGAAAAGATGGCAACTTTAGTACAGGCGTATTTAAAACAAAATTTAAATGTAACAGTTAACATTAAAAAGAGTGAGTGGGGAACTTTTAGTGAGGAAGCATCTTCTGGAAAGGCGGATATGTACGGTATGTCATGGTCTTGGTATCCTGATCCATACTTTTTCTTAAATAAAATGTTTGCATCAAGTGAAATTGGGGCTCTTGGCAATGGACAAGGTTTCTCAAATGCAGAGGTTGATGCGTTATTAGATCAAGGATTGAAAGAAACAGATCAAAGTAAACGTGCAGAGTGTTATAAAAAGGCTTTAAAAATTATTACAGAAGAATTACCAGGTATTTATTATGCAAATGAAAAGGTTCTTCATGGTGTAAATCCAAAAGTACAGGACTTTACACAAAGAGCGGATAGTCAAATGTATTTTGTAACACCAGAATTTAATGTCTGGAAGATACAATAAGTAGACCGAAAAAATAGGGACGGGATAAGTGGTTTATCACGTCCCTATTTAGAATCATAAAAGAAATGGTGGTGTAAATTTGTGTTAAAAACGATTTTAAAGAGAATGCTTCAAAGCATACCAACCTTGTTTATTGTTGTGACGCTGACTTTCATTTTGACACGGATGATACCGGGAAATCCTGCAAAAACCATACTAGGACCACAGGCTTCACCGGATGCAATAGAAAAAATGGAAAAAGAGTTAGGGCTTGATAAAAGTAAAGCCGAGCAATATATCAATTATATTGGAGATATTTTACATGGGGATTTTGGATATTCGTATGTTGATAAAAAACCAGTTACAACAGCTATTGCAGAAAGAATTCCTAATACACTATTAATTGCAATTACGAGTTTAGTGATCGCTGTTGTAATAGGGGTATCCATTGGTGTATTTTCAGCCTTACATCAATATTCTGTCCTTGATTATATATTTATGATATTAGCATTAGTTGGAGTGTCTATGCCAATTTTTTGGCTTGGTATGATGCTCGTTATGCAATTTAGTGTTAATCTTGGTTGGTTACCAGCACTTGGAATGGGAAGTATGGAAAATGGAATTGGTGATGTGGTATCTCATATGATTTTACCTTGTTTTTGTTTAGCCACCATTCCAATGGCGACGTTTGCACGTATTACCCGTTCTAGTATGCTTGAAGTGGTCAATAGTGATTCCATTAAATCTTTACGTGCAAGAGGAATAAAAGAGAGTAAAATTGTATGGAAACATGCCTTAAAAAATGCGTTACCTCCTATTGTAACAGTTTTAGGATTACAAATTGCGCAGGCATTTACAGGAGCTATCTTAACAGAAAGTATTTTTTCATGGCCTGGGATGGGAACGATGATTGTCAATGCGATTAACAATCGTGACTATCAACTCATTCAAGGAACCGTATTATTTATTGCAGTCGTATTTGTGCTTGTGAACTTAATCGTTGATATTGTGTATACTTTGATTAATCCACGAGTGAATTATGAAAGTGGGAGAGGAGGCAATTAGATGGAAGCAAAAAGACAATCCGAAGTACTAAGTGTGAGTGCACATGAAGAGATGATAAAAAAAGAAAGACGTGCCAATAATGTATGGAATAAATTAAAGAGAAACAAAACGGCTATGATTGGGCTTGTTATCGTTGTCTTCATGATTTTTATTGCAATTTTTGCTCCCTTATTAACTTCAAATGATCCCGATGAAATTAGTCCGTTAAATGCCTTTTTACTTCCAGGAGAGGATGGACATATTTTTGGAACAGATGAATTTGGACGAGATTTATTTGCACGTATCTTATATGGTGCTAGAGTATCTATGATTGTAGCGGTTGGAGGAACTGTTGTGGCCGGGATTATAGGAATTTTATTAGGTCTGATCGCTGGGTATATGGGAGGAATTGTGGATTCCATTATTATGCGTATTATGGATGGACTCTTAGCATTTCCATTTGTATTGTTATCCATTATTTTGATGACTGTCTTAGGTTCTGGTATTATCAATGTTATTATTGCAATTGGTATTGGAAATATTCCAAGTTTTGCTCGTGTTGTTCGTGGAGAAGTACATATTGTAAAAAATGAAGAGTATTGTAATGCCGGCCGTGTCATTGGAGTTTCCAATACAAGAATGTTATTTTCGCATATTTTACCTAATACAATTTCTCCAATTATCGTCTATGCAACATTAAACATTGCAGGGGCAATTATTTCAGAAGCTGCACTTAGTTTTTTAGGACTTGGAATTGCTACACCAATGTCATCTTGGGGAAGTATTTTAAGACAGGGAAAAGACTGTTTAAATACAGCGCCTCATGTAGCAACAATTTCAGGACTATTTATTTTAATTACAGTATTAGGATTTAATTTACTTGGTGATGGAATCCGTGATGTATTAGATCCAAAAATGAAGAAATAAGAAGTATAAAAAGGAGTTTTTATGAGTGAAGTATTATTGAAAGTAAAAGATTTAAAAACTTACTTTTTTCTTGCGAGTGGAGTGGCAAAAGCAGTAGATGGTGTTAGTTTCACCTTAAAAAAGGGAGAGACAATGGGAATAGTGGGAGAATCAGGTTCTGGAAAGAGTGTCACCTCTTCTTCTATTATTCGTTTACTACCGCCTCGAACTGGGAAAATTGTAGGTGGAGAGATTCATTTTGATGGTAAAGATGTCTTAAAATTAGGAAAAAAAGAGTTATTAGATTTTCGTGGAAAAGATATTGCAGTTATTTTTCAAGATCCCATGACAAGTCTTGATCCAGTGTTTAAAATTGGAAATCAAATGGTAGAAATGATCTGTGCTCACCAAGATGTTTCCAAAAAAGAGGCATGGAATATTGCAGTGGAAGCATTAAAAAAGGTTGGGATTCCACAACCGGAAAAAAGAATGGAATCTTATCCACATGAGCTTTCTGGTGGTATGTGTCAAAGAGTTATTATTGCTATGGCAGTCTGTTGTAAACCCAAAATGGTGATTGCGGATGAACCAACAACAGCCCTTGATGTAACGGTACAGGCACAAGTGTTAGAATTGTTAAAAGAATTACAAGATGAATACAACACCTCGATTCTTTTGATTACACATAATCTAGGCGTTGTATGGGAAATGTGTGATACAGTTATGGTGTTGTATGCAGGGCACACCGTAGAGTATGCCACAACAAAAGACTTGTATCAAAAACCATTACATCCATATACATGGGGGCTTTTGGATTCTATGCCAAAACTTTCTGAAGAAAAGAAGGGAGAGTTAAATGCGATTCCAGGTGCACCACCAGATTTACGGTTAACAGGAAATTGTTGTAATTTTTATAATCGTTGTCCTTATGCAACAGAACAGTGCAAACAAGAAGAACCACCACTTGTGGAAGTAGAAGAAGGACATTTTGTTGCTTGTCATAGACAAAATAAGGAGAATACTTTAGTCAGAGGGGAAGTGAATCAGAGTGAGTGATGAGAAAAAAGTATTATTAAAAGTGAGAAATCTGACAAAGGAATTTACCTTAAAAGCCAATAAGTTCGGAGAAAAGCCACAAGTGCTTCATGCCCTAAATGATGTGTCAATTGATATTTATGAAGGGGAAACTTTAGGCGTGATCGGGGAGTCAGGATGTGGAAAGTCTACATTTGGAAAAACCATTATCCAACTACATAAGGCTACAAAAGGTGTTGTCGAATACAATGGAACAAATATTTTTCAATTAAAGGGTTCAGAATTAAAGGGATTAAAAAGAGATATTCAAATGGTATTCCAAGATCCCTATTCTTCCTTAGATCCGAGAAAGACAGCATTTAAGTTAATTGAGGAGCCTCTTCTTGTACATAAATTAATGCCTAATAAAAAAGAACGAGAAGAAAAAGTGTTGGGATTATTAAGAGAAGTTGGACTTGATATTCATCATGCACATCGCTTTCCACATGAGTTTTCAGGAGGACAGCGCCAAAGGATCAACGTTGCAAGAGCATTATCTATGAATCCGAAGTTAATTGTTTGTGATGAACCAGTTTCAGCATTAGACGTTTCCGTACAAGCACAAGTTCTTAATTTATTCAATCGCTTACAAAAAGAACATAACTTAACTTATATTTTTATTTCCCATGACTTGGGTGTTATCAAGCATATTAGTGATAGAATTGCCATTATGTATTTAGGAAGAATTGTAGAATTATGCGATGCAAAAACAATTTATGACAACCCACTTCATCCATATACAAAGGCATTATTATCTGCAATACCAAAAGAATCTCCATTTGAAAAGAAAGAAAGAATTGTGTTAAAAGGAGAGATTCCAAGTCCAATTGGTGATCAAATTGGATGTCCGCTTGCAGGTAGATGCCCACACTGTAAGGAAGAGTGTAAAAATAACATACCACAATTAAAAGAAGTAGAAAAAGGACATCAAGTTGCTTGTTTTTTATATGATAAGGAATAAGAAAGTAGGGTGAAATATGAGCGTTTCAAGACAAGAAATATTTGAATTAGCAAAAAGTAAAAGTGATGAATTGGTTCAGCTTGTTTCAGAATTGATTCAAATTCCAAGTGAAAATCCAACAGGAACACAAAGAGAAGTTGTTGATTATGTAAAAAAATATTTACAAGATGCAGGAATTGTGTGCGAAGAAGTTGCGTGTCATGAAGACTATCCTTGTGTACTCGCTAAAATAGGGAAAGAAGAAGGATTCAGTGTAATTTTAAATGGCCATGTTGATGTCGTTCCAGCAGGAGATAGAAATCAATGGAACTTTGATCCATTTTCAGGAGAAGTGACAGACACATTGATTTTAGGACGTGGAACTTCTGATATGAAAGCAGGAGTTGCCGGTTTATTATTCGCTATGAAGATTTTAGTGGAGTCAAAGGCAACATTAAATGGGAATATAAGACTTCATATTGTATCCGATGAAGAGAGTGGAGGAGAGTATGGTTCTCGTTGGCTTTGTGAAAATGGATATGCTGATGGAGCAAATGCTTGTTTAATTGCAGAGCCAACTTCCAATAACACAATTGAAATTGGACAAAAAGGTGGATTGCATTTGATTTTAAAATCCTATGGAAAATCTGCGCATGGAAGTCTTGGAGGATTTAAAGGGGACAATGCAATTATTAAATTAAGTAAAGTATTAGAACGATTACAAGCTCTAACAAAAATTGAGGGGCATTATAAAGAAAGTCAGGCAAATGCCTTAAAAAATTCAAAAATGATTGCAGAACAAGAAATTGGTGAAGCAGGAGTAGGAGAAGTTATTAATCATGTATCTGCCAATGTCGGTGTGATTCATGGAGGTACAAGACCGAATATGGTTCCAGATTATTGTGAAGCTACAGTTGATGTTCGTCTTCCAATTGGAGTAGAGCATCAAGAAATTATCGATGTTGTAAATCAATGTTTAGAGGGAACGCAAGGAATTGAATGCGAGTATCATTGGAATAGTGAGGGTAATTACACAGAAGAAGAAGAAGCTATTGTACAAGCAGTTAAGAAAAATGCAGAAGCACTTTGGGGAATAGATGTAATACCAGCATATCAATGGGCATCAAGTGATGCAAGAGAATATCGTGCAAAGGGAATACCAACAATACAATATGGACCTTCCAATACAGAAGGAATTCATTCTTATAATGAAAATGTGGATATTGAGGACGTAATAAATGCAGGTCAAATTTATATATTATCCCTTTGTGATTTAATGGGAATTGAATAAAGATTTTACTCAGCATTAGGCATAGAGTTTAATTTTCTATTACGAATTCGTCTATGATGTAAAATGGATTAGAAGTAATATGACAACAGAAGGTGCCATTGATCAGGATGGAAGTGTACTGGATTATTGCCGAAAAGCATTTAAAAAAAATTTATAAAGCTACAGAAATTACATTAAGTTGAGAAGAAAGATAATATTTACTAAAAAAATCATATATTAAAATAAAAGGTTCTATATACTAAGAAAATTAGTATGATAGAAC
>UQVN01000172.1 GCA_900544525.1 uncultured Eubacteriales bacterium | reverse complement strand
CTGGAATAATAAAAGTGACAAACAATGATAGTCTATTTTCACAACAAATATATTAGTAAATAAATTGTGAACAAAACCTCCTTTTTTCTAGAAAATGTTGTGATATAATATAGTTGTAAGACCTCGACCTAATAAGATATAATTAGGAAAAAGAAAGCGAGGTATGTTACAAATGAGATCACATTATAAAATAGAATTTAAAAAGAAAATCGTACGCCTCCATTTAGAAGAAGGTCGTACTCTCAAAGCACTTGCAGCAGAATATGGAGTATCTAAATGAAAAGTCTAATCCCCCAGCTATGCTGGGGCGAATAGTGTAAGTGGAAACGGTGAGGATATGAATAAAAAGCCTCCTATGTTATATTGAGAATGGTGTCGCAAGCCAAACTCAAACATAGGAGGTGGTCCAAATGGACAATAGAAGCATATCACATACTCGATGGAAATGCCAATACCATATTGTATTTATTGCAAAATATCGTAAAAAAGTACTATATGGAAAAATTAGAGAAGACATAAGAGAAATAATCAGTACATTATGTAAATATAAAAATGTAGGGATTATTGCAGGAGCAGTTTGTATCGAATATTCATCTTAGTGTAGCAATACCACCAAAGTTAAGCGTTTCAAGTTTCATGGGATATTTAAAAGAAAAGAGTACACTAATGATTTATGATAGACATCCAGAATTGCAAAGTAAATGGAATAAAGCATTTTGGGCACGAGGATATTATGTTGAAACAATCGGTAATATCACCGATGAAGCTGTACAGAAATATATAAAAGAGCAAGCAGAAGAATCAAGAAAAGAAGATTCTAATAGTACCGCTTTATAGCGGACCAGAAAAAGTGCTTGCGATACCGCCCTTTGGGGCGAGCAGTAATATAGCCCTTTTGAGGGCTAATATCAAACCACCAGTTGAACTCAACATCATAAACTTAAGGGGATATGAAGGAATCTATTTATAAATAGTCAAATTTCTTCTTTTATGATAAAATATAGACAGGGATGCATATGAATCAATCTTACAAAAAAGGTTTCAAAAACTTTCTGATTTATTAAATGATTCTAAACTTATAAATTATGCAAGGATAAATGGAAGTCATACCTTTTGTAGAAAACGTAAAATGCCTTTAAAAGACATGTTGTTATGCTGTCTTTCTAAAAAAAAGGCTTACAACGGCTTTTGAACTTCGAAAGTATTTTAAAGAAAAAGAGGAAGTATCTATGCAGTTATCCGTACAAGGATATTTACAACAGCGAAAACGTTTAAATCCTGAAATTTTTTCTTATTTGAATCGTGAATACTTAATGGATTTTTATTGCTCTAATGAACCTAACTTGTGGAAAGGGTATTTACTGCTTGCTATTGATGGTAGTAAAGCAGAGGTGCCAAATTCAAAAGAAAATAGAGAAACGTTTGGAAATAGCAACAATCAATATTCTAAAACAGGATGCGTACGGGCTTTGATAAGTGGAATGTATGATATTCTAAATCATTTTTATCTGGATATTGAAATTGCTCATATTGGTGTCAGTGAAAACGAATTGGCAAAACGCAATTTAAAGCATTTAAAAGAAATGAACATGAAACAGCCAATCTTGGTAGTCTTTGATCGTGGATACCCATCTATAGAATTTATTGATTTTTTAGAAATGAAGGGAATTCATTACGTATTTCGTCTTTCATCCAATGACTATATAACAGAACGTAAACAGATGGAGTCGTCTGATGAGAGAGTTCCTTTAAAGCATTCCTCTGCACGTCTACAAAAAATACAAAAGAGACATCCTAAGCAATATGAGCGTCTGAAAAAGAAAAAGGAAACTCTAGTAAGAATTTCAAAATCTACACTTCCTTCTGGAAATGAGCTTGTACTTATGACAGAGCTTGAGGAGGAGATCAATACAAAAGAATTGGCAGATCTGTATTATCAGAGATGGGAAATCGAAAAAAAATACCATACATTAAAAAACAAAATGAAATTTGAAAGTGTAACAGGAAAAGCTTCTATCTATGTATATCAGGATTTTTGGGCTCAAATATTGGTTTATAATATGATTCAAGACATTAGGAAGAGTGCAGATGAAGGAGTCACTAGTGCTGGAAGGAATAATGGGAATAAATATCCTATGCATACCAATGAAAATATAGCAATTGGTCTTTTCAAGGAATCTATGATAAAGATTCTTTTAGAATCGGAAACAACAAAACGAGTAAAGAAACTTGAAGAATTACAACAAGAGATGGGATGCTATGTGTTACCAATAAGAAAGCTACCAAGTAAAGCTCCTAAGAAAAATAGCTCTAATAAATACAAGAATAATCAAAAAAATAGTTTTTAAAAAGCTCACATTCTATTTAAAGGGGAATTGTGAGCTTTTTTAATGAAATAGACTTAACAAAAAGAAATTTTTATAAATCTCTTTTAAGAGTATAGTAAATTTTCTTAAGTTTATGATGTTGAGCCGAGCTGGCGGTGGAAGCCATAAGCCCGAACAGGTCAATCAGATATCTACCCTGTGTAGTCCCTTGTAAACTGTACTTGGCGAAACTAAAAATATATTTAATGTGAATAACTCTTAGAATTTCAAACGAAGAATCCATTGTTTTTAATGGAGTTCGGAGTATTTATTATGTTTGTTTAAGAAGGAAACTGGAACTTCAGTGAGCACTTACATACGTGAGAAAAAGATAAATATGGCAAAAAATCTATTGAGGTTTAATGAATATTCAATAATCGATATTGCAAATCGATTATTTTTTTCTTCACAAAGTCATTTTATTCAACAGTTTAGGGAGATCGTAGGTATGACTCCAAAAAATATCGCGATCAAAATTATATCGTTTAATGGGAAATTGAGAAAGAAAAATTGGAAAAGATATCAGATAAAGGAGATGCATAGTTGTCATAATTATCATGTTATATACGAAAAAGGGTGCTACTTAACGATAAGTGCACTCTTTTTATTTGTTAAATAGCTTTAGAGACAGAATATCAGACAGGCAACTAATTTTCTTTTAGCCAGTCTTCTATTATGAAGACAATGATATGATATCAAAATTTGAAGCTGGATTTCTGATTTATATGATAGAGAGTAATCATATTGTTCGAGAGGTTACAATAGTAAATCGCAGAAATAGATTCTATGTAACAACAAAATATGATGTACCAATGATGTACCAATAGAGTGTTGACAGAAGTGGATATATTTGTTAGACTTATTTTATAACAAAATATGATGTACCAATGATGTACCAAAAAAGCGTTATCAGAAGTGTTTTTAAAATGTATAATACGAATATGGCACAACATGAAAAAATGGAAGGAGTAACAATATGGCTAATAATAGAGTTACATATCGAATACCAAATGGAAAAAAGAGTTATGTGTTTAGTTTTAGGCATCCAGTGATAAAAGATTCTGGGGGGAGTGGTAAAAAGATACAAAGAGGAGCAGGAACAGCACAGGAAAATGAAGTGATTCAGCTTGTAGAACAGTTACAGGAGTTGATAAGCGATGAGAAGTGGCATGTTGCATCTAGAAAATTAGAAGCTATGGAACGCTTTGATAAACGAGTTGTTGAAGCTTTTTATGATTGCATGCCAAATACAATAGAGCTTAATAGTGCATTGGAGATAATTCCAATGAAGACTTTGGAAGATGGATTTCCTGTAAAAACATTTGTTGGAATGAGTGGATCTGGAAAAACATCGCTTTTAAGGAAATTAATGGGCACAACAAAAGAAGCGTTTCCTACAACATCGACCAATAGAACGACAACCTGTGATATGGAAATTATTAAAACAAAATGTTCGCATTATAAGATGGCAGTTCAGTTTATATCAAGAAATGAGCTTGAAGCGGATTTAATGGATAATTTGTTTGATGCAATTGAGTATGTTATGAATCAAAAATGTGAGGAAGGAAACATTGATGATATAGAGTTGATAACTACAATTTTAAATCATAGGGAGATGGCTACAAGGCTTTCATATTTATTAGGAATGCCAGAAGCAAACTGTAACGAAGAAGAAGATGATGATTTTGTAGATGAAGAGGAACAGCAGGATATATCATTTGCACAGGAGTATAATATTGATAAAAGTGAGCAGGAAAGTTTTTTGTATAATATTAAAGATAGGGTAGAGAAGATTGCAAATAAATACTTGAATGCAGGAAAAAAGTTTGAAGATATTGAGAATGAAATATTAGGCGATGATGATGTTTTGTTAGTGATCGAAGATATTATTACCGTGATTATTAAAAAGTTTGATTTATTGAAGAATGGAAAACGTACTAATCCAAAAGCTATATGGCCGAATGGATGGTATTTTGAAACATCAGAATATGATGAGTTCATTAAAAACGCAAAGGTTTTTGTAAGTGATAATTATAAGGCATGGGGGAAATTATTGACGCCTTTGGTAAAGGCTATTCGTATTCAAGGACCATTTGTAGAGGATGGAGCACAAGAGGTTGTACAAGAAGTTCTTACTGATGGGATTGGGCTTGGACACAATACTAACGCATCATCAATACCATCCAGTGTATTAAGTAGATGTTCAAAAGCGGACGTAATTGTTTTTGTGGATAGTGCAGCAAATCCAATGATGGCAAACGCTAAAGAGGCATTAAAATCTCTTATAGAATATGGATATGCGGATAAGTTGGTATTTGCATTTACAAAGATGGATCTTGTGGAGGGAAATAATTATAGGGGAATAGTTGATAAAAAGGCGCATGTAGTAACAACACTTAAAAATTATTTGCAATTTCTTCGCAAGCAAGAGAATACTGTACTTTCTGAGTCAGAAGTACAAAGAATTTTGGAAAATTGGATATATTTTTCATATTTACAAAAAAATAAAATTAGCAATATTTCAGCCAAGGGTTTAGAAGAATTGCATAATAAAACTGATGCTATCATTTCTAAACATATTTCGACCGATGATGTGAGATTTAAATATGAAGCATTGAAATTATATTACTATATTAAAGAAGCAACGTTAGTGTTTAGAAGGGAATGGGCTGAGAAAACGGGATATTCAGCAATAACGAGTAAAACAGAGCATTGGTCAAGGATCCGAGCTCTGTCAAGAAGACTTGGTTTACTTGGACAGGAGTCATACTGCGAGTTACAACCACTTTCTGATTTTGATGCTATTGTACAAGAGAATATAAATGTGTTTATAAATCAGCCGGAAAGTATTATCCCAGCGCAAACTAGTGAGGAAGTTGCGGATGAGTTAAAACGTGTTATCAAAAGAAATATTGGTACTGGTTTTAAAGAATTGAATAAAAAAAGAATGTGGACCGATGAACAACCACATAATGGTTGGGAAAAGGCATATTATGAAACAGGAACGGGCTCTCGAAACAGACGAGCCAGAATTATTGAGAATATCTTTGATGAAGCTGCTCCTAATTTAGCAGATATACCTAATTTGACAAATGAGCAGGAGCAATATTTACATGAGGTCATTCAACTTGTTGAAGATGTGCTTGAGAAGCAGGGGTGCGAATTGAGAAAATTTAGTTATTAAGGAGGTAATAAGTTTTAATGGGTACTAGATTTCCTAAAGATATAATGGATTGCATGAGAGGATGCATTTTATCTATTTTTTGGCCTAAAAAAGATATAGTGGATTTTATGAAAAAAATTGGTTGTACTTCAAGAGAACTACTGGTGGAAAGTGAGTATAAAGAATTACATAGAGCTGAGATAGTAGATAAAATTTTCTATAATTTAGAGAAGAGAAGTGATTTAGGGATAGGCCAATTTAGGTGTATGCTAAAAGAATTAACAGAATGGAATTATTTTGATCTTTATTTCAAAAATTAAATAAATTGGATGAGAGTGAAGCAAAAAGAAATATAAATCATTTAAAACAACTTCAAGAAATTAGAGATTATAAAATAAAACAGGAAATGAAACGGAAAAAAGAACAAGAAAGAAGAAAGAACTAGGCATTAGTGTAGATGAGCTAAAAAAGATTTTTTTGAATTTGTTTAGTGGGAAAGATCAAGATGGGAAAGAAATAAATAACCAAAGAAGAGGATATTTATTTGAGGAATTTTTAAAAAAAGTATTTTTAAATGAAGGTATAGAGGTTACAGAACCGTTTAAAATTGTAGGGGAACAAATTGATGGTTCAATTAAATATGATGGAGAGCATTATATAATAGAAGCAAAGTGGCATGATAAATGGAGTGCATCTGATGGTCTTTATCAATTTGCAGCTAAAGTGGAAGGGAAGATGTATGGAAGAGGTATATTTATTTCTGTAAATGGTTTTTCACCTGATTCAGTACAAGCATTAACAATTGGAAAGGCATTAAGGACTATTTTGATAGACGGTGGAGATTTAGTTTTAATTACAGAGGGGATATACACATTAAAAGAAATGCTTGATAATAAAATTAAGGCAGCTCAAACTATGGGAAGAATATATGTTGATGCTACCAATTTAAATGGTAAAGTTGGTAGGTGATGAAAGAATAAATTCATTATAAATTCTTAAAATTTGAAAAAGAGTTCAGATTATTTAGAATTTCCGAATAGATTTTGCCGAGAATAAATTCTATTTTTCTAGAATGCTAATCATAGCCTCAACACATGTATAGAATGTAGTGCTGTTAACCAAAAAGCAATAGAAGAAATGTGATAAAAATGCAAAAAGCAGAGATTTTGAAACCTTAGGTACACTCAAATGGTTACTGGGTAGAAAAGTCTAGGTTTTTTCCATGGTCCTATTTTATACGATTTTAAAAACGTATTTTGTCTATTGTAATTAATCTATATAGTTACATTATTAACTGTGAAGTTAAGGTCAGCGTAATATATTTAAAGATAAATTAAGAGTTGGAGGGAAGATAATTGGGGAAAATTGTATATCATGTTAATGAAAAGACTATAATAAGGAAAGAGAAATATAAAGATATAAAAGAAAAAACTATAAAAGATTTTGATAAAGAATATTTGGAAATTATACTACAGGTTAATAAAAGTGATGATGGGTATGTTGTCAAAAAGAAATTAGAAAATTTAAAGGATTTATCAGGAAAATATGTTTGGGCTTTATTCGGAAAAATAAACGGTGATCAAGATGCTAAATGTTTGCAGGTTGCTTCAAGTAATGATATTAAGCGGGAGATTATACGCGATATAAAACTAATGTATAAGCAAGAGTATTCTGAGCTTTTGAAAAATGCGAATAGTTTGGAGATTCAGAACACTCAATTTTATGAAAATGTATATTATCGGATCGACAATAAAAATAAACGTGAGTATATATAGTAAAATGAGAGAAGAATATGATGTATTATTATTCTATCAACTTAACATTGATAGATATCTTGGTATAGAAGAATTGAAAAATGATAATATGCATGTAAATAATATGATTGAAATATCAAAGGCTAATTATGCAGAAGCAAAATTAGCTTTTGAAACCCAAGCGATCTATTGGAATA
>UQVN01000171.1 GCA_900544525.1 uncultured Eubacteriales bacterium | reverse complement strand
CGTTCTTCTAGCAATGGAAGATTCGAGTAAAAAATTTGATAGGAGGCATTTTTATGTTTGAAAATAAAAATAAAGGAATAGAAAAGATAAGAGAAAAAGTAAAAAAAATAAGAGAGCAATTAACGATGAAACAAATTGTTTTTTTATCTTTACTCGTTGGAATGTTTGGAGCAACCGTTTGTACTGCGTTTGCAATGGAAAGGCAAAGAGAGAGTCAGATACATATTGCAGAGCAGGTGATTCGCTTTCATATCCGAGCCAATAGCGACTCAAAAGAAGATCAAGAAGAGAAAATGATGGTAAAAAAACAAGTAGTAGAATATTTACAGCCACTAATGAAACAGGCAACTTCTGTACAAGAAGGAAGAAAAATTTTATCCGCTTATAAAGAAGAAATAAAAGAAGTGGCAGAAAAAGCACTAGAAACTACAAGTAATCGAAAAGTTCAAGTATGCTTAACAAAGGAGAAATTCCCAATGAAACGCTATGGAGATCTTGTATTTCCTCCAGGAGAATATGAGGCACTTCGCGTGGATATTGGGGAGGCAAAAGGTCACAACTGGTGGTGTGTTATGTACCCATCCTTATGTTTTATTGATGAAGCCCACGGAATTGTTCCTGAATTATCAAAAGAAAAACTACAAAATACATTGTCTGAGGAAGATTATGAGAGCTTAAAACCAGAATACCATTTTAAGTTATTTGATTATCTTTACGGAAAAGTAAAGAACAGTTTTTTCTAGCTTGTTTCGCTAAGAAAAGAATTGTTTCTTCTATTGAAAAGTAGGGGGGAAAATAGTACAATAAAGAACAGTAAAAACGCTCGGTGATAATTTGAATCTGTTTGAGAGAAAAAGTAGGAATAGAAATAGAAGAGATAGACATAGAGTGTTTCTTAGAAGAAAAAGAGTTGATAAAAGGTGGTTAAAACAATGAAAAAACAAAATATAGTTGTAATCTTCGGTGGACAGTCTTCAGAACATGAAGTTTCTTGTATGTCTGTTCAAACAATCTTAAAAAACATAAATGATGAGACATATGAAAAGTATATTGTCGGTATTACAAAAGAAGGAAAATGGCTTTTTGTAGATTCCATGGAGCAGATTGTGAATGATACTTGGAGAGAATCAAAAAAATGTGCTATTCTTTCTCCAGATGCTACGAAGAAGGAGTTATTGATTGAAGAAGATGGTAATTACCGTTCTGTAAAAGTAGACGTAGCTTTCCCAGTACTTCATGGACTTCACGGAGAAGATGGAACCATTCAAGGACTTTTTGAATTAGCAGAAATTCCTTATGTTGGTTGCGGTGTTGTTGCATCTGCTGTTTCTATGGATAAATTCCATACAAAAGTAATCGTGGATACGTTAGGAATTCGTCAGGCAAAATGGGTTCCAGTGCGTCGATCTGAAATGCATGATATGGAGGCTGTTGTTAAAAAAGTGGAAGACGTTCTTTCTTATCCAGTATTCGTAAAGCCAGCCAATGCAGGATCTTCCCAAGGAGTTAGTAAGGCAGAAAATAAAGAACAGTTAATGAAAAGTATTGAACTTGCAGGAGAGCATGATTCTAAAATTCTTGTAGAAGAAACCATTATTGGACGTGAAATTGAATGTGCAGTATTAGGTGGAGAAGAGTTAAAAGCATCTGGCGTTGGTGAAGTTTTAGCAGCTGCAGAGTTTTATGACTACGAGGCAAAATATTTTAATGCAGAGTCAAAAACAAATACTCGTCCAGAGTTTCCAGAAGGCAAAGAAGATGAAGTGAGAAGGGATGCCTTAAAAATTTTTGAAGCTGTTGATGGATATGGACTTGCAAGAGTTGACTTTTTCTTAGAAAAAGATACAAATGAAGTTGTCTTTAATGAATTAAATACGCTTCCAGGATTTACAAGTATTAGTATGTATCCAATGCTTTGGGCGGAAAAAGGAATGGAAACATCACAACTTGTTGAGAAATTAATCCAGCTAGCATATAAACGTTACGAAAGATAACAAGGTGAATACGATGGAAAAACCAATTGGTATCTTTGATTCTGGTGTAGGGGGACTTACCGTTGCAAGGGAAATTATGCGCCAACTTCCCAATGAAGATCTTGTTTATTTTGGAGATACGGCAAGAGTGCCTTATGGAAGTAAGTCTCCAAATACTATTTTGCGTTTTAGCCGTCAAATCGTCAATTTCCTCTTAACAAAAGATGTAAAAGCGATTGTCGTTGCTTGTAATACCGCCAGTGCTTTAGCCCTTCCTACGATACAAAAAGAAATTGAAGTTCCGATTATCGGGGTAATAGAGGCAGGAGCAAAAACTGCATGTGAAGTGACGGAGACAAAACATATTGGAGTAATTGGAACAGAAGGAACGGTAAAGAGTCGCATTTATACTCAATGCCTTACCAAACTTGATCCAGAGATTACGGTTGTTAGTAAAGCGTGTCCTCTTTTTGTGCCTCTTGTGGAAGAAGGGTTAGTAGAAGATCGCATTACGGATGATATTGCTTCCCGCTATTTAGGAGAATTAAAAGATTATGATATTGATACTTTAATTTTAGGTTGTACTCATTATCCTCTGATTCGCAATACCATTGCCCGCACCATGGGAGAGCAAGTGAAACTTGTAAACCCTGCTTATGAAACGACAAAAAGTTTGAAAAAGCTGTTATTGGAGAAAGGGATGCTCTGTAATGAGAGAACGAAAGAGCCAGTATATGAATACTATGTGAGTGATGCAGTGGAACGTTTTATTTCCTTTGCAGATGGGGTATTACCTTGTAATGTCAGCGAAGAGAATGTAAAAAGCATTGATATTGAAGCGTTTTAAGAGAAATTTTTTTGTGGAAGGAAATTCCTATCAAAACACACTTTGTTCCAATATCAAATCCATACTATAATAACAGAAGAGTAGAAATAAAATAGAAGGGAATCTAAAAAATATCTATGACAAAAGACGTTTTAGTATCCATTGTAGGATATCAATTCGATGTCAATGAAGAAGAAGCGACAGAATTGATAACCACTGGAGAATATTATAAAAAGAAAGATAAACATTATATTTTATATGAAGAACATCTTATGGAAGATGAAGAAGTGACAAAAAATATAATGAAAATTGGTGATGGGAAAATCGAATTGGTAAAACGTGGTGCAGGAAATATGACAATGCTATTTGAAAAAGATAGAATTCATACTTGTGCTTATCAGACACCAATTGGAGAGTTGATGGTAGGGATTCATACAAATCAATTATCCATAGAAGAAAAAGAAGAAGAAATTGAGGCTTGTATTCAATATCAATTAGAAGTGAACGGAGAGCATATTTCCCATTGCGAAATCCGTATCAAAATTCAACAAAGAAACTAGCGATAAAAAAGAACCATTGTTTCTAAAAAAGAGACAATGGTTCTTTTTCTTTATTGTTTTTTTGTTAAATCAGCTTGTTTTTTACGAAGTTTAGCCATAAATCCTTTTTTCTCAGGAGGTGCAACTTCTGCATTACGGAAGTTACGAATGGATAAAATATAAATACCGCTGACACTTGCTTTGATCTCTGCTTTTACAGGAATGAGATCGAATACTTCTTCTTCTGCAATTAAAGACATAATTTTTGGTCCAATTTTTGCTTTTACAATTGGCATTTTGGAATTCATGTAACGTTTTGGAAGTTGTTCCATAACGATTTTTGGAAGATCCGCATCTTTTACTTTCATACGTTTTTTGTCAATAACAAGCATAGAAACATTTTGTGCAGCAGCCTCTAGCTGAGCACGGTTGTCTTCTTGTTTTTTCTGCATCTTTTTACCATAAAAGTAAAGTGCTGCTAAAATCCCTGCCATGATCACAAGGATAATCAATAATACCGCCCATACTGGCATTGGGAATCCCTCCTAGCATAAAATCATAAGTACGCTCTATTGTAACATTTTTTTTCAAAGAAAACAACTGTAAATCCCCAGTTGGTATTTAGTTTTCCTTAGAAAGCATGTCGGCAATCACGTTTTGTAAATAAGCTCCAAGAAACTTTTGGTTTTCTTTTGGCAACGCATCAATTTGGATTGGTTTTCCAAATTCCACTGTGACATGAGCAGGTTTCACAGAAAAATGGGAATTTAATTCAAAGAGTGCATCCGTATTGGTAAGTGCCACAGGAATGACAGGAACTTTTGCTTTTTCTGCCATTTTTGTGCTACCTTCTTTAAATGGAAGCATTTCTTTGTTGTGATTTCTTGTTCCTTCTGGACAAATATACACAGAATACCCTGATTTTAATTGTTCGACTCCTTGTAAAATAGTTTTCAATCCTTCTTTTAAATTTTCGCGATCAAGAAAAAGACAACGAATATTTTTCATCCAAGTGGAAAGACCAGGAATTTTTTCCATTTCTTTTTTAGCCACAAATCCAAGTGGAATTGGGCTTGATACATAGGAAACTAAAATATCAAAATAGCTTCTGTGATTGCTAACAAAAAGAACAGATTGATCAAGGGGAATATTTTCTTTTCCTTTTACTGTAATTTTTGCACCTGCGATAAAAAGACAGAATTTAAACCCTTGTTTAACCATTTTCTCAGAGACCCTTGTTTTGATTCCAGGATTTTTTTTCTCAAGTGCAGTTAACACAAGATTGATCGGAAATCCGATGATAAAATAAATCACTAGAAAGAGAAATAAAAGTAACGTTCTTAGCATAATATCTCCTATAAATGTGAACTTTAAATAATAGATTCTTTCTAATATTATACTAGACTTTAGAGAAAATAGCAACACAGTGGAGAAAACGTGGATAACTTAAGGCGATATGTTGATAACTAAAAAGAAAGAAATATTTATGTGGAAAAATAGGAAATATGTTGTATTTCGTCAAAAAAGAGAAACAATATCTAGTGAAGGTATCGTGGATAAGTTTGTTAATAGAGTTATCCACAAGGTGTGGATAACTCTGTGGAAGAAAGTTTTTTCAGAAAAATATGCAGGAAAATCATGGAAGATATCTATTTTTTAAAATGGCATATTCTGTAAGAAAGGCTAGGATTATGACGAAAAATGAAAGATTAAGGCTTATTAATAAAAATCATGGAATTAGCAAAACAGAAGTACCAAATTGTTTAGTAATTCCAAGATTGCCATTTGCGGTGGAAGGAGAAAAAGGGAAAATAAAGCTCGTCTATTATGAAGAGCAAGAAGGAAAAGAGGATTTAAAGGGGGAAAAAGGAAAACGATATATCAAAAAAGAAGTAGCAAGGGCATTAGAATGTCTTTTTATGAGGGCAGAAGAAGAGGGAATTGTATTAGCAGTTGTATCTGGATACCGTTCTTATGAGAGGCAAGAACAGCTTTATGAAAGAAGTGTTAAAAAAAATGGCATTTCTTATGCGAATCGATACCAAGCAAAAGCAGGTTATAGCGAACATCAAACAGGGCTAGCCGTAGATGTGTCCGGAGAGTCGATTCAGTATGGTTTAGAAGAAATCTTTGGTCTGACGAAAGAAGGGGTGTGGCTTAGAAGAAACTGTTGGAAAGAGGGATTTATTATTCGTTATCCAAAAGGGAAAGAAATCATTACTGGTTATCAATATGAGCCATGGCATTTACGCTATGTAGGTAGAAATGAAGCGGAAATTATAATGAAATGTGGACTGACATTAGAGGAGTTTTTGCTCTCGATGAGAGTACGATAAGAAGGAGTAAAAAGGGCTGTTGCAAATTTTACAACAGCCTTTTATTTACGTGAAAGCAACGAGCCAAGTAGAGAATTTAGAAAAATAAAAACGAAGTTTTAAATTTTTCTAAAACGAGATATTTGACGACTGCTCACATTCCATCGTTAAAGAGGAATTTCATTATTTAAAAGTTGATGTTTTAAATCAAAAAGCGGTTTTGATAGATCCACATATACTTCCTGTGGATACATAAGACGTCTTGATTCATCCCAAAGTGTATTTAATTCCTGTTGGCAGTAAGAACGGATATCCATTACTTTTGGAGACTGATAAACACATTGTCCCTTTATGAAAATAGGCACAAGCAGTTCCTTCATCGTATAACTTCCACCAGGAAGAGTTGTATTTTTCCAAGTAGCTTCTGGATCAAAAAGTTTTAAATCCTTTGATTCATCATAGACTTCATCGGAAAGGCAGATGAGATCGGCTTTGATCTTTCCAGTATTTTTATTATAAATACGATAGACGGTTTTATTTCCAGGGTTTGTAACTTTGGCAGGGTTTTCTGAAACTTTGATTTTTGGTGTAAATTCTTCATCGCCTTCATAACGAATTCCCGCTAGCTTATAGACCCCTCCAAATGCAGGGCAATCAGCAGAGGTGATAAGGTTCGTTCCAACACCCCAAGAATTAATCGTAGCTCCTTGTGTTTTTAAACTGTAAATAAGGTTTTCATCGAGATCGCTAGAAGCTGTGATAATAGCATCAGGAAAACCTGCTTCATCTAACATTTGACGGGCTTGTTTTGATAAGTAAGCAAGATCTCCACTGTCTAAACGGATACCGAAATTTTCTAATTTTACTCCCTCTTCTTGTTTCTTTTTAAATACTTTAATGGCATTTGGCACTCCAGATTTTAGAGTGTCGTAAGTATCCACAAGAAGGATGCAATTATTTGGATAATAAGTCGCATAGCGATAAAACGCATCGTATTCGGTTTCAAAACTCATAATCCAGCTATGGGCGTGAGTGCCAAGAACAGGAATATCAAATTGTTGTCCACAAAGAACGTTAGAAGTTCCGACACATCCGCCAATGACAGCAGCTCTTGCTCCATAAATACCAGCGTCTGGACCTTGGGCACGACGAAGACCAAATTCCATAACGGCATCGCCACCTGCTGCATATACAACACGAGAAGCTTTTGTTGCAATGAGGCTTTGATGGTTAATAATGTTTAAAATAGCAGTTTCTACAAGTTGTGCTTCCATAATGGGTGCGATGACTTTTACTAAAGGTTCTTTTGGGAAAACAACGCTTCCTTCAGGAATGGCATAAATATCACCTGAGAAGTGATAACTTGCTAAATAATCTAAGAAGTCTTCATCAAACATATTGAGATTTCTTAAATAATCAATGTCGTCATAGCTAAAGGAAAGATTTTTTATATAATCAATGACTTGTTCTAAACCAGCGGTAATTGCATAACTGCTACCAGATGGATTAACGCGATAAAAAACATCAAAAATAACGTGTTCTTTTGCTTTTGATTTAAAGTATCCTTGCATCATCGTCAATTCATAAAAATCAGTTAAAAGTGTTAAATTTCTTGACATAATCGTATTATCTCCTTTTTCTTTGTATTATAAACAAAAGGTTGAAGGTTATTTCTAAATACAAGCAATATACAGTTAGAAGAAAAAAATTTTACTATACATATTGCTTGTACACTTTGTTCAAATAGATATTATGATTATTATACGACAAATTAAAATAAATGCCCAGTGTAATCTTTCAAACTTTACCACAAAATATATAACAAAATAAAAAGATTTTTTCTTTG
>UQVN01000170.1 GCA_900544525.1 uncultured Eubacteriales bacterium | reverse complement strand
TTTTATGCAATTTAATTTTTTGCTCAAAATTATATTCTAAATCATTGTGCAATAATCGTCACCATGTTAAAAAATAAAAAAGGGAATGATAATTTCTTATCATTCCCTTTTTTGCCTTTTAGCCTTCTATTCACTTAATAAAAACGATTATCTCTCTTGGAAAAACGCATCATGCACTGCATTCATAGCTTTCTTTGTATCTTTTTCCCCAATTACAACTGTAATATTAATATCAGAACTTGAAATCATACGAATATTAATTCCAACATCAGATAATGCTTCAAACATTTTCGCTGCAACACCTGGATTTGTCATCATACCAGCACCAACGACGGACACTTTTGATACATCTTTTGACACATCGATCTTTTCATAATTGTCACTAAAATTGCTTTCAATAATTTCTACCGCTTCGTCTGCAGCACTTTCTGCTACTGTAAATGCAATATCCTTGCTATCATCACGACCAATAGACTGTAAAATAATATCTACATTAATGTTTCTCTTAGCTAAAATATTGAATACTTTAAAGGCAACTCCTGGTTCATCTTTTACTCCAATTAAAGCAATTCGTGCTACATCATTATCTGCTGCAACTCCACTAACAAGCATTCTTTCCATCTTTGTTTCCTCCTTAACAATCGTTCCTTCTGATGTATTTAAACTAGAACGCACAACCAATTGTACTCCATATTTTTTTGCAAGCTCTACAGAACGGTTATGAAGCACGCCTGCTCCAAGAGAAGCTAATTCTAACATTTCATCGTATGTAATTTCTTTTAGCTTATAAGCCTCTTGTACAACGCGTGGATCCGCTGTATATACGCCATCTACATCTGTATAAATTTCACAGGCGTCCGCATTTAATACTGCTGCTAAAGCAACGGCTGTTGTATCGGAGCCCCCTCTTCCCAATGTGGTGTAATTATCATAACGATCCACACCTTGGAATCCTGTTACAAAGACAATTTTTCTTTGCTCTAATTCATGTTGAATTCTTTCTGTATCGATATCTTTTAAACGAGCATTTCCATATCGATGATCCGTATGCATCTTAACCTGAAAAGCATTTAAGGAAATCGCTGGAACACCAAGCGCATTTACTGCCATAGCAGCTAATGCCACGGAAGTCTGTTCTCCTGTTGTAAGAAGCATATCCATCTCACGTTTTGATGCTTTTGGATTAATATCTCTTGCCATAGAAAGGAGTTCGTCTGTCATTTTCCCCATAGCAGATAAAACAACCACAACATCGTTTCCTTTCTGGTATTCTTCTATACAGCGTTTTGCTACATTAAAAATTCTTTCCTTGTTTCCAACAGATGTACCACCAAATTTTTTTACGATTAGCATAATGTCCTCCTATGTTACGTTTTATTTGTGCGAAAGGCATAAAGCAAACAAAAATACCTATCTTTCCACTTAGAGCCATCCGCGAACTTGAGAAACTAACGAAGCACAGTTCTCACAGTTATTAGAAAATAAGCGCTTTATGAATTCTGTCACACATGGAAAACACCCTCTGCGAGTTTCCCATTCCAATGAACAGCTAATTTTTTAACACCTTTGCTCTTCATTATATGCGATCTTCCTTCTATTGTAACGCTCAAATCCTGTCGGAAACATGGCATTTTAGCGTTTATACATTTTCTTTCTTATTCCAAAAGAGTTTTTCTATGCGCTTTTTTCCACAACTGGTATCCATAATGGCTGGACACCTTCTATAGTTGACTCGTCATTTTCTTTTGAACAATATAATTGTTACGACTTGCTATCAATTCACGAAAACATATTCTAACTTTCGTTTCCTTTTTTTCATCAATATTTTCTGCACAATTTGCTATATAGAAATATAAATCTTTCATTTTTTTATATTCTACCCTTAGAAAATGACAATAACTGGTTACAGTATAATACCGATATGACATTATGTCAAAAACTTTTTTCATTTTTTACACATTTTTTAACTTTTATCTAAATATGACGAAAAAGATATCCTTAAAGTTTCTATAATCACCAACGTTTTTTATTCCCTTGCCAAAATATTCAAATAATGGATTCCTTCACTTCCTTCAATTTCGTGAAATAAATGAGAAATATCTCCTGTATCTGGCAAAATCATAATGCTGAGTGTTAATAAAGCAACTCCATTGATCGGAATACTTTGATGAATTGTCATAATATTTGCCCTATATTTTGCAATACAATTTAATACCATAGAACAAAGCCCTGGCTTGTCTTCCAATTCTACAACAAAAGTAATCACTCTTCCTTTTGCATTTTCTTGTAACTGGAAAATATCATCCTTATATTTATAATAAGAACTACGACTAATTCCAACTCGCTCAGCCACTTCTTGAATGGTGAGATTTTTGTTACTATCCAGTAACTTCTTTGCTTCTACAACTTTTAACAATACTTCTGGCACCGCTTTTTTCTTTACCAAAAAATATTTGCTTTCATCTAACATACCGTTATTAAATCTCCCTTCTCCTATTTTTCTTTCCTCTTCTATCATTTCCTTATCTCTTTCTATTTTTTCTTTTTATAACCCTTCCCCTTATTTCTTATTCTTCTTCACGTTTTTTTGTAGCTTCCCATTTTAAATAGGCATTCATAAACGCATCTAAATTTCCATCCATGACACTTGCTACATTGCTTGTTTCTTCTCCTGTTCTTAAATCTTTTACCATTGTATATGGCTGCATAACATAAGAACGAATTTGACTACCCCAACCATTATCGGAAACCTCTCCTCGAATTCCTGATAACTTCTCCATATTTTCTTGCTGCTTCATCATATAGAGCTTTGCTTTTAACATCTGCATCGCTTTATCTTTATTTTGGAATTGAGAACGCTCATTTTGACATTGTACAACGATTCCTGTTGGTAAGTGAGTAATACGAATAGCAGATGAGGTTTTATTAACATGCTGTCCACCTGCTCCACTAGAACGATATGTGTCAATTCTTAAATCATCATCATTGATCTCAATTTCAATCTCTTGATTGATTTCTGGCATAACATCACAAGATACAAAAGATGTCTGTCTTTTTCCTGCCGCATTAAATGGTGATATACGAACAAGACGATGCACTCCCTTTTCAGATTTTAAATAACCATAGGCATTTTCTCCATTAATCTGAACGGTAACCGTCTTAATTCCAGCTTCGTCTCCATCTAAATAATCAAGAATTTCTGTTTGATATCCTTTTGCATTTGCCCATCTTGTATACATACGGAATAACATACTTGCCCAATCACAAGACTCTGTTCCACCTGCTCCTGCATGAAGTGTCAAGATTGCATTGCACTTATCATATTCCCCTGATAAAAGTGTCTTAACACGGAGTTGTTCTAAACTTTCTACAAAAGTCTTTACCATCTCATCAATTTCTGGAATTAAAGAAGGATCTTCTTCTTCATATCCCATCTCAAGCATGGTATCAATATCTTCTAACTGGTCAACAAGCCCTTTATATTCCTCTACGGTATCTTTTAAATTCTTTAGTTCTTTCATCACTTGCTGAGAACGCTCGATATTGTCCCAAAATCCTGGTGATTCCATATCCGCCTCTAATTCTTCGATTCTATCCTTTTTTCTCTCTAAATCCAAAGAATGTCCCACTTCTACTAATGGATCTCGATATTGATTGATTGTATATTTAAATTGATCTAATTCAACCATTCTTCTGCCTCCTTTAATGCTTGTACAATTAGCATACCATGTTCTTATAGTGCTATGCAACTACCTAAAACAATAACCGATGAAAAAAAGGGCTGTTATGAATTTTTCTTCACAACAAACCCTTTTCTTTTATTCTACATTACGCTTCATTTCTTCCACAGCAATGTTTATATTTCTTTCCTGAACCACATGGACATGGATCATTTCTTCCGATTTTTTCAGACATTCTAACAATTGGTCTTTTTCCGCCTGTTGTGTCTTTATTTGTACCAGTTACTTTTGCAACTTCTTCTCTTTCCACTTTTTGTTCAATACGAACATGTAAAAGAGCTTGTGCAGTTTCTTCACGAATTGCTTCTGCCATTTCATCGAACATTGCATAACCTGTAAATTTATATTCTACAACTGGATCTCTTTGTCCATACGCCTGTAAACCAATACCTTGACGAAGTTGATCCATATCATCAATATGATCCATCCATTTACGGTCAATGACACGAAGAAGAATTACGCGTTCAATTTCACGAAGATGTTCTGGTTCTGGGAACTCAGCTTCTTTTGCTTCATATAATTTTGCAGCTTCTTCTTTTAATCTCTGGATCAGTTCTGCTTTCTTACCATTCTTTTGTTCTTCCTCTGTTAATTCAATTCTCTTAACTGGAATTACGGAAAGAAGTTCATTGTTAAGACTTTCTAAATCCCAATCTTTCGCTGGCTGATCATCACCAATTACACGATTTACATAGTCTTCCACTGTATCTAAAATCATTTTATAGATAACGTCTCTCATATTTTCACCATCTAATACACGACGACGTTCTCCGTAAATGATTTCTCTTTGTTCATTATTTACGCGGTCATATTCAAGTAAGTTTTTACGAATACCGAAGTTATTTCCTTCAATCTTCTTTTGGGCTTTTTCGATAAAGTTTGTAAGAGTCTTATGCTGAATCTCTTCCCCTTTTGGAAGATTTAACGCTTTATACATTCCCATAACTCTTTCAGAACCGAAAAGACGCATTAAATCATCTTCTAAAGATAAGTAGAATTTAGATTCACCTGGATCTCCTTGACGTCCAGCACGACCACGGAGCTGGTTGTCAATACGTCTTGATTCATGGCGTTCTGTACCAATAATTTTAAGCCCGCCAAGATCTTCTACTCCTTTTCCAAGCTTGATATCCGTACCACGACCTGCCATATTTGTAGCAATTGTAACAGCGCCACGAACACCAGCTTCTGCGATAATTTCCGCTTCTAATTCATGGAATTTCGCATTCAATACTTTATGTGGAATACGACGTTTTTTCAAACGAGAACTTACTTCTTCTGATGCTTCAATTGTTACAGTACCAACTAAGACTGGTTGTCCTTTTTCATGGCTTTCTGCGATATCATTGATAACTGCATCTAATTTCTCGTCCTTTGTACAATAAACAGCATCATCATGATCCTTACGAACCATAGGTTTATTTGTAGGAATTACAATAACGTCCATTCCATAAATTTCACGGAATTCCTGTTCTTCTGTCTGAGCAGTACCTGTCATACCAGATTTCTTTGCGTATTTATTGAAGAAGTTCTGGAATGTAATTGTTGCAAGAGTTTTACTTTCTCTATTTACTTTTACATGTTCTTTGGCTTCAATGGCCTGATGAAGACCGTCAGAATATCTTCTTCCTGGCATAATACGTCCAGTAAACTCATCAACGATTAATACTTCATCGTCTTTTACAACATAATCTTTATCACGGAACATTAAATTATGAGCTCTTAATGCAAGAATCATGTTATGCTGAATCTCTAAGTTTTCAGGATCTGCAAGGTTTTCAATTTTGAAAAACTCTTCTACTTTTTGAATACCTTGGGCTGTCAACATAACTTGTTTGTCTTTTTCATTTACAAGGAAATCTCCATCTTCTTTGACATCTTCACCCATAATAGCGTCAATTTTGGATAATTCTCCTGTTGAAGTACCTCTTTCTAATTTTCTAGCCACAAAATCACACATCTTATAAAGCTCTGTAGATTTTCCGCTCTGTCCAGAAATAATAAGAGGTGTTCTCGCCTCATCGATTAATACAGAGTCAACCTCATCCACGATGGCGTAATGTAAGTCTCTTTGAACAAGTTGCTCTTTATAAATAACCATGTTATCTCTTAAATAGTCAAAACCTAATTCGTTATTTGTAATATAAGTAATATCACAATTATAAGCTTTTCTTCTCTCATCTGGTTCAGAGCTATTTAAAATAACACCGACTTTTAATCCTAAGAAATTATGAATTTGTCCCATAATTTCAGCGTCACGTTTTGCTAAGTAATCATTTACTGTTACAACATGAACACCTTTTCCTTCTAACGCATTTAAGTATGCTGGCAGTGTGGAAACTAATGTTTTACCTTCACCAGTTTTCATCTCTGCAATACGTCCCTGGTGAAGAATAATACCACCAATTAATTGTACTCGGTAATGTTTCATACCAACAGTACGAACAGCTGCTTCTCTTACAACTGCAAATGCTTCTGGTAAAATATCATCTAATGTTTCACCATCAGCAAGACGTTTTTTAAATTCTTCTGTTTTCCCTTTAAGTTCCTCATCACTCAATGCCTGCATTGTTTCATCTAATGCTTCAATCTTTTCCACTAAAGGCATAATACGTTTAATTTCTTTTTCGCTATGGGAACCAAAAATTTTCTCTAAAATATTCATTTATCTTTCACTCCTGTGATTCGTTCGGAATATTGTCAAACTACATTGTACCATTGAATTTCCTTATAAGCAACGAAATTCTAAATTCTTAACAAAATGTCCATATTTGAACTTTTTGTTAGAAACAGATCTATTTTTAAAGTTTTTTCAATCTTTAAAGAAATCGAGCAACAAACCCGATACTCCCTCCCCTTATTTAATTATAGCTCTCCTTTCTTTTGTCCATACTTGAAAAAACCATCTAATAAAAAAATATACAATATTCTAGACGTCTTTTCAAGAAGAATATGCGGTAATTTCTGTAAATGTTGGAAAAGAGTCACAATCGATTTACATAAAAAAGAAGTATCACGAAACGATACGCGTCCTTTGTGATACTTCTTTTCCCCATATTATTTGCTACATCAAAAACCCTTCCTTGATGTGACCCCACCTTGCTTTATGAATTATGGACAGCTTGTCCAACATAAAACTCTAATTTTTAATACTCAGGTTCAATTAGACCATATGTATGACCTTTTCTCTTATATACAACATTTACTTCATCTGTTTCCACATTACGGAATACATAGAAATCATGTCCTAACATCTCCATCTGTAAGCATGCTTCCTCTGGATCCATAGGTTTCATAGCAAACTGTTTGCTTCTAAAAATCTTAATTTCCTCGTCATCGGTTTCTTCTTCAACGAATGATGGTTGAAAAAATCCACCTGTTTGTTTTTGTTGAACTAATTTATTTTTATATTTACGAACTTGGCGTTCGATAATATCTACAACTAAATCGATAGATACATACATATCATCACTAGATTGTTCTGCACGGATGATACTTCCTTTCATAGGAATTGTAACTTCAATTTTCTGTCTGTCCTTTTCAACACCAAATGTAACATGAATCTCTGTATTATCTGTAAAATACTTAGAAAGTCTATCGATTTTCTTTTCAACTGTATTCTTTAAAGCCTCTGTCACTTCAATGTTCTTCCCAATAATAATGTAACGCATATGGTCCAACTCCTTCTATGTCATATTATCCGATGAGCTATCACGGATAGACGTCCAACAAAAGAATCAAATCCCTTGTTGTTCATAGTCATATTATACCATAATTATTAT
>UQVN01000169.1 GCA_900544525.1 uncultured Eubacteriales bacterium | reverse complement strand
AATGTCATTCAAAATACATGTCTTGCTTATCAAAATGCGTTATTACATGGTGCTGATATGATTGAAGTAGACGTTTCCATGACGATTGATGGAGTCTTCTTTGCTTTTCATAATGGGGAAGAAAAAGTAGAACTGGGCGTACAAAGAGATATTAGAGATATGACTGCTAGAGACGTAGAATCTATGAAAACATTAAATGTCATGCAAAATTATGTAGGACAAAGGGTAGAACGATTGGATTATGTATTAGAGAAGTTTCGAGATAAATGTTTTATCAACATCGATCGCTCTTGGTTTTATTGGGAAAAAATTATCGCCTATTTAAAATCAAAAAATATGGATCATCAAATTTTATTAAAATCAGGCGTGCATGAGAGATTGTTAAAAGAATTAGAAGACAGCAAAACAGGGCTTATGTATATGCCGATTGTAAAAACAATGGAAGAATGGGAATTGGTAAAACAATATGACATTAATGTCGCTGCAGCTGAGTTGATTTTTGACGATGTAGCAAGTCCATTGGCACAAAAAGAGTTTATAAAAGAATTAAAGGAACAAGGAATTGTGCCTTGGGTGAATGCGATTACATTGAATGATGAAACGATTTTATCAGGCGGAATGGATGATAATAATGCAATTGCCAACGGGTTTGATGAAAACTGGGGGAAATTAATGGACTTAGGATTTGAAATCATTCAAACAGATTGGCCAGCTTTATTAAAAAATTATATTAACAAAAAACATGAATGAATGTAAGAGGAGAAGAAGTTATGAGAGTAAAAAAGATATTATCAGTATGTTTGGCAACAGTTATGGCAGTTTCTTTTGTAGCTTGTGGAAGTAAGGGAGGAAGTAAAGACGATTCTCTTGTTATTTATACCAATTCTGGTTCTAATGGTAGAGATGCTTGGTTAAAAGAACAAGCAAAAGAAGCAGGATTTTCTGTGGAAGTGGTTCAGATTCAAGGTGGGGATTTAGGAAATAGAATTGTATCTGAGAAAAATAATGTGCAAGCAGATCTTGTATTTGGATTAAATAATGTAGAGTATGAAAAATTAAAAGCAGAGGATACATTGGAGAAATGGGAACCAGAATGGGCAAAAGAAGTAGATTTGTCTTTAGGTGATAAAGATGGATATTATTATCCAATTGTTATCCAACCTCTTGTGAATATTATGAGTGCTGATTTACAAAATCCGCCAAAAGATTATACGGATTTAGTGAACGAAGAATGGAAAGATAAATATACGATTCTCAACTTCGGTGGTGGAACGGGAAAGACAATTTTAGCAAGTTTGCTCGTTCGATATGAAGATCCAAACGGTGAGTTAGGAGTTTCTGAGGAAGGATGGAATTTTGTAAAGAATTGGATTCAAAATGGTCATATGGAATCAGAAGGAGAAGATTATGTAGGAGCGGTTGTTGATGGAAGCCGTCCTATCTGTGAAATGTGGGGAAGTGGTGTACTTCAAAATGAAGCAGAAAGAGATTATAAATTCCAAGTTATGTCACCAGAAGTAGGAGTTCCATATGTGACAGAACAAGTTGCAATTTTAAAAGGTAGTGATAAGACAGAAAAAGCTATTGAATTTGCCAATTGGTTTGGTTCTTCCAAAGTACAAGAAGCTTGGATGAATGAGTTTGGAACGATTCCATGTCAAGAAGACGCTCTTAACAATGCTCCTGAAAATGTAAAAGCATTTTTAAAAAGCGTTCACCAGCAAGAGATCGATTGGGCTTTTGTTGCAGAACACCTCGATCAATGGGTAGAAAAAGTGGAACTAGAATTTATTCAATAAGTAAAAGAGGTAATCAAATGATTGAATTTAAAAATATTGAGATAAAGTATGGGGATTATACAGCAATTGAAAATCTCAATTTAAAAATAGAAGATGGAGAATTTTTTACTTTCTTAGGACCATCTGGTTGTGGAAAAACGACAACCCTTCGCTCACTCGTTGGATTTTTAAATCCGACGAGTGGGGAAATCCTTGTGGATGGTAAAAATATTTTAGAAGTTCCTGTGGAAAAAAGAGGAATTGGTATGGTTTTTCAAAGCTATGCCCTATTTCCAACGATGACCGTCTATGAAAACTTAGCATTTGGTTTAAAAGTAAAAAAAATGCCACAAAAAGAAATTGATAAAAGAGTAAGAGAAGTAGCTAAAGTGATTGAGATTAAAGATGAGCAGTTAACAAGAAATGTCTCTGACTTATCGGGAGGACAACAACAAAGAGTTGCCCTAGCAAGAGCTATCGTATTAGAACCAAAAATTCTTTGTTTAGATGAGCCGTTATCCAACTTGGATGCAAAACTTAGAATTGGATTGCGCAGTGAGTTAAAAAAATTGCAAAAGAATCTTGGAATCACCACACTGTATGTTACCCATGATCAAGAAGAAGCACTAATGTTATCGGATAAAATTGCTGTTTTTAATAATGGATATGTGGAACAAGTAGGGACGCCACAAGAAATTTATAATCATTCAAAATCCGAATTTGTTTGCGACTTTATTGGGGATATTAATAAACTTGGAAAAGAAATTCTTTTCGAAGTGAATCGACAGTCAAAGCGGAAATTTGATTTAGGAAAAACTGCTTATATAAGACTAGAACTTATTCATTTCACTCCAAATGAAGACTATATAAAGTTACAAGGAACAGTGTTAGATTATGATTATAATGGATTGATTACAAAATACCGTATTCAAATAGGAAATGAAATCATAAGAGTGATCCGATTAAATAACGGAAGCTCATTGTACAAAACAGGAGAAATGATCGATCTTTACTTAAAACCAGAGGATATTATGCAATTTTAGTAGGAGGTGCAATTATGATGGCTACAAAGAAAAAGGTGAATCTCCCCAATCTTATTTTAAAGATTATTATTGCATGGGCTTTAATTGCATTTATTGTCTATCCAGCCTTTCATTTATTAGTCAATGTATTTTTCCACGATGGGCAATTTTCAACAGAAGTTTTTCATAAAGTGTTTTCTTCAAAAAGAGCCATTCAGAGTTTAAAGAATAGTTTTCTATTAGCGTTTACTCTTGTCATTACGGTAAATGTTGTTGGAACTTTAAGCGTTCTTTTTACAGAGTATTGGGAAATTAAAGGTGCTAAAATATTACGTCTTGCCTATATGAGCTCTTTGATCTATGGAGGAGTTGTATTAGTTGCTGGATACAAATATGTCTATGGAGAAAAAGGGTTATTGACAAAATTATTGTTACAATTGTTTCCAGATATGAATCCCAAATGGTTCGTAGGATATGGGGCAGTTGTATTTGTTATGACATTTTCTTGTACTCAAAATCATATGATGTTTTTAAAGAATGCGATTCATGGGCTAGATTATCATACCATTGAAGCAGCAAAGAATATGGGGGCAACCGGAAGTCGAATTTTCTTTCAGATCGTATTGCCAGTATTAAAACCAACTTTTTTTGCTATTACAATCTTAACATTTTTAACAGGTCTTAGTGCCATGTCAGCACCTTTAATTGTTGGTGGAGAGAAGTTTCAGACCATTAATCCAATGATTATTACATTTTCCAAATCCACGTATTCAAGGGAAGTTGCGGCATTTTTAGCAGTTATTTTAGGAATAGCAACGATTATACTATTATCTATTTTTAGCAAAATAGAAAAGGGGGGCAATTATATTTCAGTCTCCAAAACAAAAGCAAAGTTGACGAAACAAAAAATCGTAAATCCAGTTTTAAATATAATTGCTCATATGATAGCCTATATTATGTTTGCTATTTATACAGTACCAATTGTTTTAATTGTTATGTATTCATTCTGTGATTCTTTAACCATTAAAACAGGAAATATTCGTTTGGATTCTTTTACGTTAGAAAATTATAAGAAGTTATTCACATCAATCGATGCGTTGAAACCATATTTAGTAAGTATTGGTTATTCTTTATTAGCGGCTAGTTTTGCAGCAATTATCTCTATTATTTGCGTGAGATTTGTACAAAAGTCAAAAAATAAATTTAATATCTTGTATGAATATGGTGTTTTGATTCCATGGCTGTTACCAAGTACGTTAATTGCTTTAGGACTTACAATTGCTTATGGAGATAAAAATCCATTGATCTTTAACTATGTATTAGTTGGTACGACCGTTATTTTATTGATTGGATATGTCGTAATTAAATTACCATTTTCTTATCGTATGATAAAAGCAGCATTTTTTGCCATCGATGATGATTTAGAAGAGGCAGCAAAATGTATGGGAGCTAGTACCTTTTATACTATGAGAAAAGTTATTATTCCTGTGATTTTCCCTGCTGTTATGTCTGTTGTAATTTTAAATTTTAATGGGTTATTATCCGATTATGATATGTCAGCTTTCTTATATCATCCATTGCTACAACCTCTTGGTATTGTAATTAAGGCAGCATCCGATGAATCCGCAGCTATTGATGCAAAGGCTATGAGTTTTGTTTATACGGTTGTTTTAATGATCTTATCCTCCATTGCCCTTTACTTCGGACAAGGAAATGGTATGAGAGCGATTCAAAGATGGAAGCAAAGAAGACTGGAAAAAATGGTAAATAAAAAATAGGAGGATATTATGGCATTAGTGTACGCAAAAGAAAAAGAATTTCACATTGATGTGGCAAAAGGAGAAGTTGGAAGATATGTAATTCTTACAGGAGATCCAGCAAGATGTGAAAAGATAGCAAAGTATTTTAATAATCCAGTAAAAATAGCTTCTAATCGGGAATATGTCACCTATACAGGTGAGTTAGAAGGAATTAAAGTGAGTGTGACGTCGACAGGAATTGGAGGGCCATCCGCAGCCATTGCAATGGAAGAACTCATTCATTGTGGGGCGGATACGTTCATCCGTGTTGGAACTTCAGGAGGAATGCAACCAGAGGTCTGTGGTGGCCATATGGTGATTGCAACAGGAGCCATTCGATTTGAAGGAACAACAAAAGAATATGCACCTATTGAATATCCTGCTGTGGCGGATTATGAAATTGTTTCTGCGTTAAAAGAAGTAGCTGATAAAATGGGTGTCATATCCCATCTAGGGGTTGTACAATGCAAAGATAATTTTTATGGGCAGCATTCACCGAATACAATGCCAGTTTCTTATGAGTTAACGAATAAGTGGAATGCGTGGATTGACTGTGGGGCACTTGCATCAGAAATGGAATCGGCGGCATTATTTATTGTTGGCAGTATTCGGAGAGTAAGAGTAGGTTCTGTTCTCTTAGTACTGGCAAATCAGACAAGAAGAGAAATGGGATTAGAAGATCAAGAAGTATATGATACAGATGGTGCTATTACGTTAGCTGTAGAAGCAATGAGAACATTAATATTAAAAGAAAAAGAATAAAAGGAAATAGATAGGGCTGAGTTTATAAAAGAAATTTTATAGGCAGCCCTATCTGTCTAAAGAAAAGATAAAAATGGTAGAAGGGAGTGCAAATATGGAGGAAGCATTCGTACAATATATCGTATTGCAGTTAGGTTATGTTGGGAGAATTTTGTTGGCAGGAATTTGTGGATATGTGATTGGATTAGAAAGACAAACAAAGAGAAAGATGGCAGGACCAAAGACCCATGTGATTGTGGCAATTACGGCTGCACTTATGATTGTTCTTTCAAAATATGGGTTTGATGATGTATTAGGAGAATATATAAAGCTAGATCCCTCTCGTGTGGCGGCTGGAATTGTAACAGCCATCGGATTTTTAGGTTCTGGAATGATTTTATCCAAAAATAATAATATCATTGGTTTAACAACATCAGCAGGAATTTGGGCAACGGTTGGTGTCGGCATGGCAATGGGAGCAGGACTCTACTTGATAGGAATATTAACGACAGTTATGGTTATATTTTCTGAGTTATTTCTTGGAAGAAAAAGTAATGTCACAGATAATGTAGAAGTAGAAAGGGACATCGAGATCGAATACATAGAGGAGGTAGATTCCCAGATTAATGTATCCGCTATTTTACAGTCTGGGTTTCATGAAAATGGGTTTCAAGTGGAGAAAGTACAGATAAAAAGACAGGATAATGGGATTACGAAAATTATTATATCCGTTTGTTCCGATGAGAAAACAAATCCATTCTTTTTGACAGAACTTATGGATCGTTATAAAGAGATTATAAAAGTGTCTTTATAAAATTAAGTAGAAGAAAATAATGTGGTGGAATTTTATAAAAAAATCTTGACAAAATAAAATTAGGTGTTATAATATGAATTACATTAAGTTAGTTTTAACTAACTTTGTATTTCCTTATAAACTACTATTACACTACTATTATACTACGAAAGAAGCTCCGTTTCATGTTTCATGAGATGGAGCTTTTTTTATCTTATAGGATTCCTTACAAAGTGAGTCATGCTATAAGATAAAAAAGCACTACGTGCGAACCATGCGCAGCTCTCAGAGAAGATAAATTTGCTTCGCAAACTGCTCCCGTGCGGCAAAGTGTGCACTGCTAGAAGTAACCTAACGTCGTGAAGATTGTGCAATGCACACTTTGTTCTTGCTAATGATAGATTGGTTTATTAAATTAATAATAAAGTTCCAATGAGCAAAAAGGAAACACCGAGTTTGGTTCGATTGGAAATCGTTTCTTTTAATACAAAGTAAGAGAAAATAACAGTTACCAATATGCTCAGTTTATCAATTGGTACCACAACACTTGCATTACCATCTTGTAAAGCACGGTAATAGCAGATCCAAGAAGCTCCTGTTGCAATTCCTGATAAGAGTAAATAGAACCAACTTTTGCTTGAAATCTGTTTTAATTCTTTTTGTTTTCCTTGAATGAAAACAAGTCCCCAAGCGCAAATAAGAACAAAAATGGTTCGTATAGCAGTTCCTAACTGGGAGTTTACATTTTCAATTCCAATTTTTCCAAATATGGCAGTTAAGCTAGCAAAAAAGGCAGATCCAAATCCATAAAAAAGCCAACGATAATCCGTATTATTATGAGATTTTAATTCTGATATGGAGCGGAGTCCTGTCATAAGCCATGTACCAAAAGCGATGAATAAAATTCCACCAAGGCTTTTAAGAGAAATCGTCTCTTTCAAAAAGAAGAAGGCTAAGAGAATAGTTAGGATAGTACTTGTTTTATCAATAGCAGATACTTTATTTACTTCTCCAAGTTGCATGGCACGAAAATAAAAGAGCCATGAAATGCCAGTGCTCACTCCTGATAAAATAAGAAAACAGAGTGTGTAAAATGTGATAGAAGTAATTTCCCCTTGATGTCCACTGATAAAAACCAGAAGCCAAGAAAAGAATAAAACAACGGTTGTTCGAATGGCAGTTGCCAAATGAGAGTTTACAGATTCAATTCCAATTTTTGATAAGATTGCTGTTAATCCTGCAAAGATAGAGGAAGCAATTGCAAATAAGATCCACATAATAGGTCCTTTCTTTCATAAATTTTTGTATTAGTTGTGAATGATAAGTAATAAAAATAATTAGGAGATAGTTTATGAATACCTTATTTCGGAAAATAAAAAAAGACTTGACAAAATAAGA
>UQVN01000168.1 GCA_900544525.1 uncultured Eubacteriales bacterium | reverse complement strand
CTTATCTTTCACAAATAAGTCATTTTATAACTCTTTATATTACGCTTATTCATAAAGATTACTACTATTGTTTTTTCTCTTATCTATTCATTATACTCATAAATCTTTTAAAATTTCTATATTCTTTTCCACTTTTTACATAAAGATTGCATAAAGAGATAGTTAAAATTCATCTTTTTCTATAAATTGTTGTATATCCAACAGCATTTTTCTTATCTTTTGTTATACTCTTATCAAACTTTTTATTTATTTTAGGAGGATAGTATCTATGTATACGTTTTATGTAAATGGTGTAGAAATAAAAACAGAGAAAGAGGAAAAAATGCTCCCATTCCTCAGAGAAACTATGGGGCTTACATCTGTAAAAAATGGTTGTTCAGAAGGAGCTTGTGGCACTTGTATGATCCTTGTCGATGGAAAACCAACAAAAGCCTGCGTCTTAACAACTGCAAAATCTGACGGAAAACAGATTGTCACGGTGGAAGGTTTAAGCAAACGAGAAAAAGAAGTCTACGGATATGCATTTGCACATGTTGGAGCTGTCCAATGTGGTTTTTGTACTCCTGGTATGGTAATTAGTGCTAAAGGCCTTCTTGATAGAACAGTCAATCCAAAAAAGGAAGATGTTAAAAACGCAATTCGAAATAATATCTGTCGTTGTACTGGTTATCAAAAAATTGAAGAGGCTATTCTTCTTGCAGCAAAATTATTCCGTGAAAACCTTCCAGTTCCAGAAGAAGAAAACTTTAATGTAACGGGGGAAAATGTCACTCGTATTGATGCCGTTGATAAAGCACTTGGAACTGCTACCTATGTTGATGACTTAACCTTTCCAAATATGCTCTACGGAAGTGCCGTTCGCTCTGCCTATCCAAGGGCGAAAGTTCTTTCTATTGATACAAGCAAAGCAAAAAAGGTAGAAGGTGTTGTCTCTGTTTTAACAGCCGATGATTTAAAAGGAAACAAGAAAATTGGACATTTAAAAAAAGATTATGATGTATTAATTCCCGTTGGCGGTATTACCCATTTCCTTGGAGATGCCCTTGTCTTAATTTCTGCAAAAACAAAAGAAGCATTGGCAAAAGCAAAGGAACTGATTTCTATTGAATATGAAGAATTAGAAGGCGTTTTTTCTCCAGAAGAAGCGGCAAAAGAAAATGCACCTCTTGTTCATGAAGATGGCAATCTATTAGCTCATGAACATTTAGTCCGTGGAAATGCAGAAGAAAAAATTAAAAATTCCAAATATGTTGTGACAAAACACTATAGCGTTCCACCAACAGAACATGCTTTTTTAGAGCCAGAGACTGCCATTGCTATGCCAGAAGGGGATGGTGTTCATATTTATTCTAGCGATCAAAGCGTTTGGCAAACAAAGAAAGAATGTTCAGAGGCAACTGGCCTTCCAATAGACAAAGTTCACGTAACTGCCATGATGGTAGGTGGCGGCTTTGGTGGAAAAGAAGATATGAGCGTACAACATCACGCGGCTATTTTAGCTCTTGCCTCTCACGCTCCTGTTAAAGTATCTTTAACAAGACAAGAAAGTATTTTAATTCACCCAAAACGTCACGCAATGGAAATTACTTGTACAAGCGCTTGTGATGAAAACGGTTATTTAACCGCTTTAAAAGCCGAAATTATTTCGGATACTGGTGCCTACTCTTCTCTTGGAGGCCCTGTCCTTCAAAGAGCTTGCACTCACGCTGCTGGTCCTTATCATTACAGCGATATTGTTATTGATGGAAAAGCTTACTATACAAACAATCCACCTGCTGGTGCTTTCCGTGGATTTGGTGTCACACAAAGCTGTTTTGCTGTGGAATGTAACTTAAACTTATTAGCGGAAATGGTTGGTATCACCCCTTGGGAAATTCGATATCGCAATGCCATTCGTCCTGGACAATACTTGCCAAATGGTCAGCTTGCCGACGAATCCACTGCTCTTGTTGAAACATTAGAAGCGATAAAACCTTATGTGGATGCGAATCCAAAAGCTGGTCTTGCCTGTTCTATAAAAAACGCAGGACTTGGCGTTGGCGTTCCCGATACAGGAAGATGTCGTCTCGTTATTCAAAATGGTATGGTAGAAATTTATAGCGGTGCTGCTTGCATTGGTCAAGGACTTGGAACAATTCTTACACAAATTGTATGTGAAACTGCGGACATTCCTCATTCTTTAACCGCTTATCAAACGCCAGATACTTCTACTTCTCCAGATGCTGGTGTCACAACCGCTTCTAGACAGACATTATTTACAGGAGAAGCTTCTCGTCTTGCCGCATTAAAATTAAAAGAACAATTAAATGCTGGTAAAACATTATCCGATTTAGAAGGTCAAGAATTTTTAGGAGAATATACAGGAGTCACCGATCCATTGAACTCTGAGAAAGAACATCCAAAAAACCATATTGCCTATAGCTATGCCACTCATCTTGTAGAATTAGCAGAAGACGGCAAAATTGCTCGGGTTGTGGCTGCACACGATATCGGTCATGCCATCAACCCAATCAATATCGAAGGCCAGATCGATGGCGGTGTCGTTATGAGCCTCGGTTATTCTTTAACGGAAGATTTTCCTCTCGATCATGGAAAACCAACAGCCAAATTTGGTACATTAGGATTGTTCCGTTCTTCCCAAACACCACCAGTTACTTCTATATTAATAGAAAAGAATTCTTCTAACTTAGCTTGTGGTGCAAAAGGAATCGGTGAAATTGCTTCTATTCCAACACCACCAGCGGTACAACTGGCTTATTATTTAAAAGATGGTAAATTCCGCACAAGTCTTCCACTAGAAGATACCCCTTATTCTCGCAAGAAAAAATAATAACCCTCGTTGTCTTTACATAAACGATAAAAAGCGTGAACCAATGGATTTAGATCCCATTGGTTCACGCTTTTCTATCGTTTCTACTATTTCCCCTTAAATCATTCGCCCTTTGTTGGCTTTCGACTCCAAAAAACAACATTCATCGCTATGACTATTAGAACACAAAAAGAGAGAGAAACCCAAAATCCCATATCAACCCCAAATAAGCTTGTTGTTCCAAACAATTTCATCCAAAGATTTGTCCAATTCATTTTCCATCCCTCCAAATAAATTTCTTTTTATCTAAAATTTTCTATTATCATGTACAATGGTTTATAATAGTTCCCCATATCGTCTTATATATGCTTTTTTAATACTAGTAGCTAACAGCATATAAAGCAAAATACATGGGATTAAATAAGCAAAATAAGAAAGTGGTAAGGAAACAAAACCTAACATAGTTCCAACAGGAGTAAATGGAATCATTGTCAATAAAACAATTCCTGTTATGGTCAACACCATAACAGGTGCAGATGCATGACTCTTTATAAATGGTAATTTCTTCGTACGAATCATATGGATCACTAACGTTTGACTCCACATAGATTCTACAAACCATCCTGCTTGAAACATAGCCTCATACGCTTCTTTTAATTGTGTTAGTTGACTTCCTACATAGTGATTCGCCAAATCATTATAAAGCACTCCATGAGAGACAAAAAGCGGACAAAAGATAAAATACATAAAAATATACGTTGTCCAGTCAAAAATAGAGCTTGTTGGTCCAATCCATACCATAAATTTCCCAATAGAATCCGCTTCCCACTTTCTTGGCACACGTAAAAACTCTTCATCTACGTGATCCCAAGGAATCGCTGTACAAGATAAATCATAAATTAAATTTAGTAAAATTAGCTGAAGACTCATCATTGGAAGAAATGGCAATAATACACTTGCAATTAAAACAGAAAACATATTTCCAAAATTAGAAGACGCTGTCATCTTAATATACTTAATCATATTGGCATAGGTTTTTCTTCCTTCAATAATTCCTTCTTCTAATACGAGTAAGTCTTTTTCTAATAAGATAATATCTGCAGACTCTTTTGCAATATCAACAGCCGTATCAACAGAAATACCAATATCCGCATTTTTCATAGCCACTGCATCGTTGATTCCATCTCCCATAAATCCAACCGTATGACCATTTTCTCTTAAAACGGATACAATCCGCGCTTTTTGATCGGGAGAAAGCTTTGCAAAAACATCTGTTTTTTCTGCTACTTTGGCTAGCATTTCATCATCCATCTCATCGATTTCAGATCCTAGCAACAGATGATTGACTTGTAACCCCACTTGTTTACAAATACAGCGGGTTACTTTTTCATTATCTCCTGTTAAAACTTTTGTTGTAACTCCATATTGCTTCAACGCTTTTATCGCTTTTTTTGTAGATTGTTTTGGAGGATCAAGAAAGGCTAAATAGCCCAGTAATACCATATCACACTCATCCTTAACTCCAAATTCTCCTACTGGTGACGGATGATTCTTTTGCGCTAATGCCACAACTCGCATACCGTCATCGTTTAATTCATCAACCGTCTTTAAAATTTTTTGTTTCATTTTCTCTGTTAATGGTTGTATCTCATTTTCATATTCTACATAAGTACAAATGGAAAGCATCTCTTCTACTGCTCCCTTTGTTATCATTTGACGTTTTCCAAACTTATCTTCTACAACCGTTGACAATCGGCGTCTTGTAAAATCAAATGGAATTTCATCCACTTTTTCATAAGCAGAAGATAAATCCATAAGATCTGGATTTTTTTCTTCTTCCTCTTCTGTTCTTTTTATAATTGCTAAATCCATTAAATTTTTATAGCCCGTTTGAAAATAACTATTTAAATAAGCATGACGAAGAATACGATCATCTTTTTCTCCCATCACATTTAAGTGATATTCTAACACTACCTTATCCTCTGTCAATGTTCCTGTCTTATCTGTGCATAAAATATCCATAGCGCCAAAATTTTGAATGGAATTTAAGTTTTTTACAACCGTCTTTTTCTTGGACATGGAAACAGCTCCTTTGGCAAGGCAAGTCGTTACGATCATCGGTAACATCTCAGGTGTCAAACCAACAGCAATCGAAATTGCAAATAAAAATGCTTGGAGCCAATCTCCTTTCGTAATCCCATTCATTACAAATACAATTGGTGCCATAAAAAACATAAAACGAATGAGCACCCAAGAAACAGAATTTACTCCTTTTGTAAAGTTGGTTTCCACAGCTTCTCCTCCGACTGCAGATGCCATAGAGCCAAATAACGTTTGATCGCCTACTGCGATTACAACAGCAGTTGCACTTCCACTTATAACATTACTTCCCATAAAAGCAATATTTTTATAGTCCGTCATAGAATCATAATTGGTATCTCTAGTTGTACTTTCTTTCTCAATTGGCTCACTTTCTCCCGTTAAAGAAGATTGGCTTACAAAAAAGTCTTTCGTCTCAATCAACCGAAGATCGGCTGGTATCATATCGCCAGCGGAGAGAGAAATAATATCTCCTACTACTACGTCCTCTAATGGAATCTCTTGTTGTCCGCCTTCGATTCGTTTCACAGTACAAGTGGTGGTAATCATGGCCAATAGCTTTTCTGCTGCATTTCCAGAACGGGACTCTTGTATCAATCGAAGCACACCTGAAATTGTAACCATCGTTACAATAATAATCACTGTCATCGGATTGAAATCCCCTCTATTTTTTTGCCAAACAGGAATTAGAATATCTGTAACGGCAGATACAATGGCAAGTACAAATAAAATTGCAGTAAATGGATTCACAAATGCTTCGATTAAAAGAAGTGGAAACGACTTTTTCTTCTCATAAGTTACTTTATTTTTTCCATACTGCTCCCGATTTTCCAAAACTGTTCTTTTATCCAATCCATCGAATGAACTATTCCACCTCTTTAAGACATCATCTGCTTGATTATGAGCAGAAAAATTTAAATTTCTTTTTTGTTCTTCTTGATAAACTCGAACAGACTGCTTTCTCATTGCTCTTTCTTTTCTCATTATTTTGTCCTCCTGCATTTCTATTTTAAGATCAACTATTTCCCTTTTCTCTTTGTCCCAAAGAAACCCTCAAAATAATAACATTGTTTTTATATCTATTTTAATTTTTAAATACATCTATTTTATACATTATTAAAATTATTTTATAATGTTATTATTAAAAATAGGCATAAAAATACCACAGGAAAAGAATTCTCTTTTTCTTTCTTCTCTGTGGATAATCATTGGTCTTTTGTTGTATCTGTAATTTTCCTATGCAAAAGAAACATCTCTATTTGTAAACAGTTATCATTTACCGATAAAAATGAGCGCATAGTTTTTGATTATTCACATTCTCTATAAAATTCCAGTTACAACTTCGACTGTGATCCATATACACTCACCTCTACTTTCTTTCCTAAATTATTTTAAAAAGTGTTTTCCGCACAAAAAAAATCCCAAGCAAAGTCCAACTGACAACGCATGGGAAAAATCTCACTTATCACCGTTTGGGCTTTAACTCTGTGGGGCGATGAAACTGCATTATGCTATGCCTTGATTCGACAAAGCCTGTTCAGACCTACGCATTATGTCTCCATAATTTTGCGGCAGCAGTCCGTATCCTCCATAGTAGCCTTACCTACCGGTATTCACTTTTCTTTTATTAGTATACTCAGAAATAAAAATCTGTCAACCCCATTTTTAAAAAATTATTTTTAATGTTTTATTTACCTCCTTGTTTTTACTTTGAAATTCTTCAAAAAATGGGCTCTATAAGCATCATGTAATCATTTGACAGATAAAAATTATTATGCTATATTATACAAGTTGTTCAAATAGATGGACAATATTTTGTAACTAAAAATTGGTGTGTTCGAAACCTTCCACACCTAAAACAAAACTAGAGGATGAGAAAAATGAAAAAAACAAAAACACAATTTCTTACACAAGCTGCTATGATCGCAGCATTTTATGTGGTTATAACCGTAGCCCTAGCCCCAATTTCATTTGGTGAAATTCAGTTTCGTGTTTCTGAAGCATTAACAATTTTACCAGTCTTTACACCAGCTGCAATTCCTGGACTATTCCTTGGTTGCCTGATTGCGAATATGTTAGGAAAAGGAATTATTCTCCTTGATATTGTAATTGGTAGTTTCGCTACTCTCATTGGCGCTATTGGAACTTACTCCATTCGTAAACACAAAAAATTGGCTCCATTGCCTCCAATTATCGCAAATGCATTACTTGTACCATTTGTTATTAAATATGGATATGGTGCTCCACTTCCAATTCCTGTACTAATGGTAACCGTTGGAATTGGAGAAATTCTTTCTTGTGGTGTACTCGGAATGATCGTAATGCGCGCCTTAGAAAAGACAAATATCTTTTCTTCCACAACTTCATCCAACATAAAAGAATCATAACATAGTAATAGATAGCAAGAAAAGCACAGTGTATTTACAATTTCTTTCCTTTCTATATATAATCTTTATATATTAGAATCCTCTTAGAAACTTTGTAAATTCATTGTGCTTTTCATCATTTCTTTTCTTTTATTTCTTTTAACTTTAAGAAATATTGTTCTTTCTTCAGTGGTTTTGAATAATAAAAACCTTGTGCAATCAAACAATCATTTTCTAATAAAAATTTTACTTGCTCTTTTGTTTCAACCCCTTCTGCAAT
>UQVN01000167.1 GCA_900544525.1 uncultured Eubacteriales bacterium | reverse complement strand
ATTTTTTCTTATTCAAATATCACATTACTTTTTTTATTTTCAGGAAACACACTAATCCATGTCTTTCCAGCATTCAATCGTAACTCTTGTCCTGTCTCATCATAATAACGTGTTACACCATCCGAGGATGTCTTTTCCCAAGTAATTGGAATATACGTTCCTAATGTAGCATAATAGCCTTCTCCTGAAGAGACAAGATCCATTGTCTGATATCCATTGTGATCCATATCCCATTCTTTAACAAATTGAACCAGTACATTTTTATATTGCAATTGTTTTCCTGTTTGATCATCCATTTGAGGTTGATCGTATTGGAATCTGTCATATTCTTTTTGTTTTTCATTGTATTGAAAATACGGGGAAGAATAGGTAGAATAAGAAAGTCTTATTTCCTTTGCACTTTCTCCTTTTACGTCTGTATTCTTTTCATAAAAAGAAAAATGTGGTTCTTGTCCTTCTTCATATTCTAGCCGAATATTTTGACCTTGGATTCCATTTAATATCCCATTGGTGCTTGTATAAGCATTATGTGGCGCTTTTCTACTACTATCCCGATAATAAATGCTCTCTCCCAAACTACTCAATCCACTTAATGTGTCCATTTGTCTCTTTTTTATTTCTTCTACCGCATACTTTGTCTGCCCATAATGGGCAAAAATTGCATCGTATTCTTCTGCTATTTCTACATAATAATGTCTTGCACTGCGGACAGAACCTATTTTCTCTAAATCATCATATTGCTCAAATAATGCCATTAAACGAGTAATTCCACCTTCTACAAGACACTCATAGACAATATCAGCTTTTTGAATCCCCGACTGTGGCTGTGCCTGCTTAATATTATTATACATCACCGCAATCGGACGCCGATTCGCAATCTCTTCTTTCACCCATTTTCCAGACAGACGACTTCTTACCTCTCCTTTATGTGAATTTTCTGTCGTACTTTCTTCTTTTGTTGTTATCTGTTCTTGTTCTGTACTTATTGGCTTTTTTCCTGTTTCTGTTTTCTTGCAACCGCCCAATACCATCATGAAAACAAAAAGGATTCCCATCGTTTTCACTAATTTTTGTCGCCTCATCTTAAGCCCCTCCGTTAAAACTATACCTCTCTTGTATATCCTTTTCTTCTTAGTATCTCCTCTTGTTTTTGTTCCATTCGTATTCTTTCCTCTTCTTCCATATGATCGAATCCAAAAAGATGTAGCATACTATGGGCAACTAAAAACGCAAGTTCCCTTTTCTCGGAATGTCCATAACTATTTGCCTGTTCTTTTACTTTATCCATAGAGATCATAATATCTCCAAGCATGAGTTCGCCTGTTTCCAAATTAAAATAGTCTTCCGCTTCTTCTTCATCGATAATGGAAAAATCCCCCTCTTTTTCATAATCAATAAATGGAAACGATAAAACATCCGTCGGACGATCGATCTGACGAAATTCTTGGTTTACTTGATGAATCCCTTCATTATCTGTAATTACTACATTCACTTCCGCCTCATAGGGACATTCGATATAGTCTAATGACTCTTTTACAATATCAGAAATAATCTTTTCATAATCTAAATCCCACTGTGCCTCTACTTCTTTTTCAATATAAACACTCACTTTGTTTCCTCCTAATGTGACTTTTCCTTCTATTTATCTTTGTTTTCTTCTCTCACTTCTTCTTGCCTGCTTTGCTTCATATTGATCATAAGCAGTTACAATTTTTTGTACTAATGGATGGCGCACCACGTCTTTATTTGTTAAATGACAAATGCTAATTCCATCAATATTTCCAAGAACTTTAATCGCCTCATCAAGTCCTGATTTTTGATCCTTTGCTAAATCTTTTTGGCTTAAATCTCCTGTAATCAATGCTTTTGACCCGAATCCAATACGAGTTAAAAACATTTTCATCTGGGCTGGCGTCGTATTTTGTGCTTCATCTAATACAATATAGGAATTATCCAAAGTACGTCCACGCATATAAGCAAGAGGAGCTACCTCAATCAACCCTTTTTCCATATTTCTTTGGAACGTTTCTGCCCCCATAATTTCATAAAGGGCATCGTAAAGAGGTCTTAAGTAAGGATCCACCTTACTTTGTAAATCTCCTGGTAAAAATCCTAGCTTTTCTCCTGCTTCAATGGCAGGTCTCGTTAAAATAATACGGTTTACTTCATTATTTTTAAACGCGGTAATGGCCATAGCCATAGCTAAGTAAGTCTTACCAGTTCCCGCAGGACCACAACCAAATACAATCATATTATCTTTAATACTTTTTACATAGTTTTGTTGGCCAACGGTCTTTGGCTTAATCGGTTTTCCATTAATCGTATGACAGATAATGTCCTTATCAATTTCCACAATATCGTTCACACGATTTTCAAATGATAAAGATAGTGCATAATCTACATTTTGTTCTGTAATCTGATTTCCACGATCTGCTAATGCCGTCAATTTTTCAATCACTTGGCTTGCACGGGCTACTTGCCCCTTTTCTCCTGTCACTTTTACAAGATCATCACGAAGTGTAATTTCTACATGCAATGTTCTCTCTATTTTTTTCATGTATGCATCAAATTGGCCAAAAATATTGGCAGCATGGGATGCTGGAATTATAATTTCTTCTGTTATGACACTCACTCTGTTGTCCCTCCGCTGTTATTACGAATTTGGCGAATTTTACCAATCGATTCTATTACTGTAATCGTTCCTTCTGCTCGGCATGATTCACCATCTACCACTATTGTAACATTATTTTTCACTATTTCTACCCCTTTTTCTGATAATCCTTCAATAAATTTTTGTAATCGTTCTTTTGCTCGCTTATTTGCCGTTTCTTTCGTATACTGTTTTCGTACTGGTTTAAACTCTTTTCTCGTATAACGAGTAAAAGCGATCGGTAAGGAATACGTATGCCCAACCCGAATAGGAATCCATTCTTCATACTGATCTTTTGATTGATAACTATCTTTTGGAGTATAAGGAATATAGCTCTTTCCTAATAATTCTATGCCATAAAATGTTTTTTTATTTCCTGTATACTCTTTTTCATAATAGCTCATTGTAAAGGAATCTTCATAAGCATATACTGTCTGTGCCATAATATCCCCTTGTGCAGGCAATAATTCCGATTCTAATAACGTATTCGTGTCATCATAGATATGAATCGTTCCAGAAATTAATACTTCCCCTTTTTTCACTTGTTGTTCTTCTTTTACCATCGGTGTTCCATTTCTCGTAATAATACTCTTAATAATTCCAGCTTTTCTCGCTACAATATCACATGGCATCTCATTTTTTACATCTTCGTTTTGTTTTAACGTTTCTTTTACTTGGATCCGAAGCTGAGTTCCTTTTAATTCACAAGAAATCCACGCAATCTGATCATAATGTTCTCGTAAATCCTCTTCCATTTTGGCACAATTCACCTTGGACTTTAACGTTCCAAATGTTAAATATTTTTCTTGTACATAATCAATCATCTCTTCTTTTGAATATTGATGAACCCCTGTCACTTGAATATCCCAGACAAATAAAGAAAGTCCATATACAATAAAGAGGCAAAGTAAAAAGCCGAGAAAAAATAATTTTCTCTTTCGATAGCGGTGTAAAAAATAAGGAAGCCCATATTGATCTATGACTTCCGCATGCGTTCTTGTCTTTTCTAAAAGAGGCTGTATGTCCTCATATTCACTTTTTCCAATTAAAAATACATAACCGCCTTCTTCGTCCGCTTTTACCTCTCGAATTTCAATTTCTCGGTTAGAACAAAGATTAAAAAACCGCTCAGGTGAATATCCTGTTAATCTCACCTTTAAGTAGCCAAGCACATAATAATAAATATGTATCAACATCTCATTTATCACCTCAATGAATATATTCTATACATTGTATGCATCCTTCAATTTTCATATCATCATTTGTAAAATATTTGATATTTAAACGAGTTCCCGTAATGGTTAATGTCGTGTGCTTTCCTTTGACTACAATACAATTTGGTTCATAAGTAATCAGTCCTTTGTAATTTTCAATCAGTGCTTCTTTATTTTCGGTTAACGTAATTAACATATCCCCAGATACGACATCGCTTGGCAATAGAAGTTTCTTTGTTAACACTTCTTTCAATAGCTCCACATCCTTTCCTGCTCCTTTTCGATAAACGATAAAAAGAACTTATGAATCCGATCGTTTCTCTTCCTCATAAGTTCTCATACTTTTACTATATGCAATTTTTTTCTAAATGTTCTAAAAAGCAGATTCTTCTCCCAGTTTTTTTTGTTTTCTATACAAAAGAAATCCAATAATCGTTAAAACTAGCTGACTAAGTGGACTCGAGATCCATACACCTGCTAATTTTCCAAAGAAAGGTACGATAAATAATAATAACAATAAGATAATTGGCTCTCCATATACGAGCAAATACGAATAGAGATTTTTGCCAATTGCATAAAAATAAGAAGTTGTAATTCTTAAAAATGCTGTAAAAATTAATCCCAATGCAAAAATTGGGAATGCATCACCTGTCATTTTTATCACTTCTTTGGAAGAACCGAAAAATAGCGGGATATGATAACGAAGAATATAAATAATAATAAAACTAAGAATTGCCACAGAAAAAGCCGTTAAATAGGCTAAGAAACGAACTTTCTTGACACCTTCATAGTTTTTCTCACCGACAAATAAACTGATCAGCGGTTGGCTTCCATCTCCTGCTCCTTGTAGCATTAACTGCACCGCATAAATAATATAACTAATAACCGCATACACCGAAACAGCAGTATCTCCTCCATATTGAATCGCTCTCCAGTTCATAAAAACAATCACAATATTAGGAGAAATCGTCAAACCAAACGGAGATACTCCAACTGCGATAATCCGTGATAAGTGTCCTCTATGCAATTTACAATCTTTTACAGCGATCCGATGTTTCTTGTGAAAGAATAAAATCATGCTTAATATCATTGTTAATGTTTGTCCTGCAATGGTAGCAATGGCCGCTCCTGCAACTCCTTGTTGATAGACAGCCACTAACAAATAATCTAATACAATATTTGTGATAAACCCACAGATCATAAAAAGCATCACTGGAATTACTTCGCCATAATTTCTTAAAATTGGAATCAATCCTGTAGAAAGCACCTGGCAAAGTGTTCCTATTATAATAAAGCGAGTATAGTCTTCTGCCATAATTAACAAGTCACCAGAAGCTCCAAAAAGCTTCAAGATTGGCTTATAGAATAAAAAGAGCAACAGCATAAGACCGATACCGCATAGAATTAAAAAAGAAAATGCATTTCCTATAAATTCTTTTGCCTTTTCTTCCTTTCCTTTTCCTTTTTCAAAGGAATAATAAACAGAACCACCCATTCCAATTCCTGTCCCTAATGCTGGAATCAATGCTGTTAATGGATATGCAACATTAATGGCTGCAAGGCCAAGATCTCCTACATTTCGCCCTACAAACAGTCCATCGACAATAGCATATACACCAGAAAAAGCAAAAGCAAGCATAGATGGAAGCACAAATTGAAAAAAACGCTTTGTCATATTCCATTCCTCTCTTTCTACAAAAATCTAACTTTTTTAAGGCCTCCTAAAAACTTTTACATCCTAGTATAATTTATACCCAAAATAGCTGTCAACTACTATGTTAATTTTTCTTTACACACAATTTTATTTACATCATGACTCCTTCATGTTACAATAAAACTGTCATATCCTTATGTCACAAATAATTTTCATCAACATGAGGATTTCTTTTATTCGTTTTATTTCTCTTAACTATTCTAGAAAATCTAGAAAAAATAGTTAAATTTCTATTTTATTTCTCATTTTGAAACACAAAACGATAAGAAACATGTTTCGCAACTTTCTAAAAAATTTATGCAAAACCAAAGAAAGGAAGGTGATGTATTTATGACATTACTTCTGCTTTTAGGAGCAATTGTCATTGTAGCCTGTATTATTGGAAATAAAATTTCCTCACGCCTCGGTATACCAACACTTTTATTCTTTATTGTACTTGGGATGATTTTTGGTTCCGATGGACTTTTAAAAATTGAATTTAGCGACTACAAATTTGCGGAACAAATTTGTTCGTCTGCCCTTATCTTCATTATGTTTTACGGTGGATTTGGTACAAAATGGAGTGAAGCAAAACCTGTTGCTGTAAAGTCTATTTTATTAAGTACAATCGGTGTATTAATTACTGCTATCCTAACAGGTCTTTTCTGTCATTTTGTTTTACATATGAATCTATTAGAAGGAATGTTAATTGGAGCTGTCTTAAGTTCTACCGATGCAGCATCCGTATTTTCTATTCTCCGTTCACAAAAACTCAATTTAAAATACGGAACAGCTTCTATGTTAGAAATTGAAAGTGGTAGCAACGATCCATGTGCCTATATGATGACCATTATTTTATTGACTATCATGAGTGGGAAAATTTCTACGGGTGAAATTTTATATTCTATATTTGCACAAGTTACATACGGAATTGTTTGTGGTGTTATTATTGCACTAATCACTGGATATATGCTACGCAATTTTTCATTTGCAACCGAAGGGTTTGACTCAATACTTGTAGTCGCTTCTGCTCTTGCTTCTTATGCAATTCCTACTTTAATCGGTGGAAATGGATATTTAAGCGCTTATCTAGCAGGTATCTTATTAGGAAATCAAGACTTTCCAAATAAAAAAGCTCTTGTTAATTTCTTCGATGCCTTTAATGGAATGATGCAAATGCTCATTTTCTTCTTGCTTGGATTGCTTGTCTTTCCTTCCGAATTACCAAAAGTTTTAGCACCTGCTATTCTTATTGCCTTATTCCTAACCGTTATCGCTCGTCCAATTGCAGTTGCTTTACTGCTAACACCATTTGGTGCACCGTTCCATCAGCAATTTGTTATTTCATTTGCTGGTCTTCGAGGAGCCGCCTCCATCGTATTTGCGATTATGACGGCTGTATCCCCTTCTTATGGAAAAGATAGCTTATTTCATATTGTATTTTGCGTGGTTCTTCTTTCCATCTTATTTCAAGGGGCATTCCTTCCTCTCATTTCGCGCACTTTTCATATGATCGACGACAACGAAAATGTTTTAAAAACATTCAATGACTATTCGGATGAGACAAATATTCAATTTATTCAACTTTCTATTATGGAAGATCACCCTTGGGTAAATCGACCAATTAAAGATATTTCTTTAATGTCTGGAACATTAATCGCTGTTATCATTCGGAATGAACAAGTTATTGTTCCAAAAGGAAATACGACTCTAAAAGCTGGCGATTTAGTCGTAATCGGCGCAGAAGAATATCATGGTAAAAATGAGATTCACTTAAAGGAGATTGTAATTTCAGAAAATCATAAGTGGAATCATAAGAAAATATCAGAGCTGGATATTTTAAAAGACTCAATTATCGTTATGATAAAAAGAAAGACAAAGGATTTAATTCCTGATGGTACAACCCAGTTGCAAACTGGAGATACCGTTGTTTTATATTCTCATAAAATGAATCCTAACAAAATAAAAACTCGATAAAAGCACATTTTGTGGTTTTTTCTTATAAAAACAATATTATTGTGAGTATAAACGATGAGAAGCACGCTTTG
>UQVN01000166.1 GCA_900544525.1 uncultured Eubacteriales bacterium | reverse complement strand
CGATTGGAATGTTACAAAGAATGTTTAAGATTGGATTTAATCGAGCAGCAAGAATTATGGATCAGCTTTCAGAAGCTGGAATTGTTGGTCCAGAAGAAGGAACAAAACCAAGAAAAGTTATGATGACTTTTGAAGAGTTTGAACAGTATTTAGAACAATAGATTCTTAGTACATTTTTATTATGTTATCAAAAAAGTCGTAAATTCCCTTGATTTATCAATGAGAATTTACGACTTTTTTTAATGTAATAGGAAAGAGTTATACAACAGGATCTACATCTTTTGTATAATCCACATTGGAAAATCCAAAGCCAAAAATATGATAAAAGTCTTCCCAGTAGCCTTTCATATCTGCAAGCTGTTCTACGTTTTCCGTTGTAACTTCGTTCCAGCGTTTTTTAATTTCTTCTTGAACATCTTCTCTTAATTCTAGGTCATCGAGTCGAATGCGATTTTCGGAATCAACAATTGGAGTTCCTATAAGTTTCTCATGAAAAAGACGGTTGATTTGCTCGATACATCCTTCATGAATGTCTTTTTCCTTCATCACTTTATAAAGAAGTGCCATATAAAGTGGAACGATAGGAATTGCAGCACTTGATTGAGTGACAAGAGCTTTGTTAACAGAAACATAAGCGGTCAATCCTTTAGAAGAATAAAGATCATTTAATTGGAAAGCGGAATCATAAAGATGTTGTTTTGCTGTTCCAATTGTGCCACCATAATAAACAGGGTAAGTGAGTTCTGGTCCAATATAAGAATAAGCAAGAGTCATCACGTTATCTGCCATAACATCTGCATCATACAGTGCTTTAATCCAATCCATCCAATCTTCTCCACCCATAACTTTTACGGTAGATGCAATTTCTTCTTCCGTTGCAGGTTCAATAGAGGCAGATGTGACTTCGTTATTACGAAGGTTTAAAGATTTATTTGTAAATGGCTCGCCGATTGTTTTTAAAGCAGAAGAATATAAAGTGCCATCTTCCGTTTTTCTTCTAGGGGCAGCAAGACTATAGATAATCATATCTACTTTTCCTAGATCTTCTTTAATTGTTTGAATGGTTTCTTCTTTTATTTCACGGGAGAAAGCATCGCCATTAATTGTTTTTGCGTAAAGGTGATCGTCTGTGGCTATTTGTTCAAAAGCCTTTGTATTATAATAACCAGCCGTAGCCGTTCTTCTGCCATTAGAAGGTTTTTCAAACATAACGCCTAATGTAGAAGCTCCATAAGTATAAGCTGCTGCAATACGAGAAGAAAGTCCGTATCCAGTAGAACAACCAATGACTAATACATTTTTAGGCCCTTCTAATTTTCCTTGACTTTTTGTATAGGCAATCTGCTCTTTTACATTTTCTGCGCATCCAGTTGGGTGAGCAGTTGTGCAGATAAAATCTTTAACCTTTGGCTCAATAATCATAATTATCCGTTCTCCTTTAATCTTCAGATAGTATATTTTAATATAAAAGTTTGATATTCAAAATAAATACTAACATACATTGAAGATGAAGGCAAGTAAAAATGGGAATCGTGTATAGACAAACAAGTGAAATTTCTGCTATAATGCACACATAGGAGAAATTTTACTTACATAGTAGAGTGAAAAAGAATACGATACCTTATGGAGTGCTATGAAAGAGCCGAAGATGCACAAGGTAGAAAGGTTGGGTTAAATCAATGAAGACAGACATTCAAATTGCACAGGAAGCCAATATGCTTCCAATTAAAGATGTGGCAGCAAAGCTTGGCATTGTAGAAGATGATTTAGAGTTATATGGAAAATATAAAGCAAAATTATCCAGTGAGTTAATGCATAAGTTGAAAGAGAAACCAGATGGAAAATTAGTTCTTGTGACAGCGATTAATCCAACTCCAGCAGGAGAGGGAAAGACAACCATTAGTGTAGGGCTTGGACAAGCACTAAGTCGTCTTGGGAAAAAAGCCGCAATTGCTCTTCGGGAGCCATCTTTAGGACCTTGTTTTGGTATCAAAGGCGGAGCAGCTGGTGGTGGTTATGCACAAGTTGTTCCAATGGAAGATTTAAATTTACATTTTACAGGAGATTTTCATGCCATCACTTCTGCAAATAATTTATTAGCTGCATTGCTTGACAATCACTTACAACAAGGAAATACATTACAAATTGATCCAAAACAAATTGTATGGAAACGATGCGTGGATATGAACGATCGCGCCCTTCGTAATATTATTATTGGTATGGGAAATAAGATGGATGGAGTCGTTCGACAAGATGGATTTGTCATTACAGTAGCGTCAGAAATTATGGCAATTTTATGCCTTTCCAATGATATGGACGATTTAAAGAGACGTTTAGGCAATATTATTGTGGCTTATAACTATCAAGGAGAGCCTGTCACTGCAAAAGATTTAAAAGCAGTCGGTTCTATGGCAGCTCTTTTAAAGGATGCATTAAAACCAAATTTAATTCAGACATTAGAAAATACACCAGCATTTGTTCATGGTGGTCCATTCGCTAATATTGCTCATGGTTGTAATAGTGTACAGGCTACAAAAATGGGATTAAAATTAGCGGATATTCTTGTAACAGAAGCGGGATTTGGCGCAGATTTAGGTGCTGAAAAGTTTTTTGATATTAAATGTCGAAAAGCTTCTTTACATCCAGATGCTGTTGTATTAGTGGCTACTATTAAAGCTTTAAAATATAACGGTGGTGTTTTAAAAGAACAATTAGGAGAAGAAAATTTAGAGGCTTTAAAAAAGGGAATTGTCAATTTAGAAAAGCATATTGAAAATGTACAAAAGTATAAAGTTCCAGTCATTGTAACATTAAATCAATTTGTATCTGATACAGAAGAAGAAATTACTTTTGTTGAGGAATTTTGCAAAGAAAGAAATTGCGAATTTGCTCTTGCAAATGTTTGGGAAAAAGGCGGAGAAGGTGGAGAAGAGCTTGCGAAAGCTGTTATTAAAACATTAGAGACGAAAGAAAGTCATTTTCAACCACTTTATGAAAATGATTTAACAATCCGCCAAAAAATTGAAACCATTGCAAGGGAAATTTATGGAGCAGAAGGTGTTACATATTCGCCAATGGCTGCAAAGGCAATTGATAAAATAGAAAGTCTTGGTATGGGTAATTTTCCAGTGTGTATGGCGAAAAACCAATATTCTTTATCCGATGATGCGAAGAAACTTGGAAGACCAACTGGTTTTACGATTCATGTGCGTGAAGCGTATGTTTCCGCAGGTGCAGGGTTTGTAGTAGCGATCACGGGAGCTATTATGACTATGCCTGGACTTCCAAAGAAACCAGCAGCAGAAAATATTGATGTGGATACAAACGGAGTTATTACAGGATTATTCTAAATGGATTCGATAAGCACGGGGGAATTATTTAAGATAGAAGGATTCTCACGTCTGCTAGACAATGATAAGCGATTGCAATAAAAGCAAGGCAAGGAGATGATTTTTGATTGTTTCCTTGCCTTTTTTTGGCTAGGAGTGTAAGATAGAGAATGAAAAGTACTTTAGAATTAGAAAAAAGGTACTAAAAGCATGATGGCAGCTTATGAAAGGAAGAAACTATGGCAAAGATAATTGATGGAAAGAAAATTTCAACTGAAATAAAAGAAGAATGTAAGGTTAAAGTAGCACAATTAAAGGAACAAGGAAAAGAAGTGTGTCTTGCTGTGATACAAGTAGGCGATGATCCAGCGTCTTCTATTTATGTAAGAAATAAAACGAAAGCTTGTGAATATGTTGGAATGTTATCAAGAACTTATAAACTTCCAGAAGAAACAACTCAAGAAGAACTTTTAAAGCTTGTTCATGAATTGAACCAAGAGGATGGTGTCGATGGAATCTTAGTACAACTTCCATTGCCAGCTCATATCAATGAGGATGTGGTTACACAGGCGATTTCTCCACAAAAAGATGTAGATGGTTTCCATAATCAAAATATGGGGGCACTTACAACAGGAAATGAAGGATTTATTTCTTGTACACCCGCAGGAATTATTGAGCTTTTGAAGCGTTCTGATATTACAATAGCAGGAAAAAACTGTGTTGTCGTTGGAAGAAGCAATATTGTTGGAAAACCAATGGCTTTATTACTATTAAAAGAAAATGGAACTGTGACGATTTGTCATTCACATACACAGAATTTAAAAGAAATTACAAAACAAGCGGATATCTTTGTTGCTGCCATTGGAAAAGCAAAATTTTTTGATGAAAGCTATATCAAAGACGGTGCTGTTGTAATTGATGTCGGAATGCATCGAGATGAAAACAATAAATTATGCGGGGATGTGGATTTTGAGAAGGTGGAATCAAAGGTATCTGCGATTACACCAGTACCAGGCGGAGTTGGACCTATGACAATTGCTATGTTAATATATAATTGTGTAAAATCTGCTCAAAACAAATGGAATAAAAAATAGGAAAAAAATAAAGAATAAAGGAGATGTTTATGAAAGTATTATTTATTTCCCTTGGTTGTGATAAAAACCTTGTGGATAGCGAAGTGATGTTAGGACTTTTATCCCAAAGAGGGTATGAAATTACAAATGAGGAGCAAGAAGCAGATGTTATCGTAGTTAACACTTGCTGTTTTATTCATGATGCAAAAGAAGAGAGTATTGAAACGATTCTTGAAGTGTCAGAACTTAAAAAAACAGGAAAGTTAAAAGCATTAGTCGTGGCAGGATGTCTTTCTGAGCGTTATAAAGATGAGTTTCGAAAGGAATTAACAGAAGTAGATGCGGTGCTTGGAACAACAAGTTTTGATAAGATTGTAGAAGCAGTAGACGAAGCATTAGCAGGGCATAACGAGGAAATCTTTAATAATGTGGATTCTCTTCCAGATACATCAAATGTAGAGCGTTTGGTTACAACAGGTAGTTATCTTGCGTATTTAAAAATAGCAGAAGGCTGTGACAAACATTGCACATACTGCATTATTCCAAGTGTTCGAGGAAGATTCCGCAGTGTGCCAATGGAACAGTTGATAAAAGAAGCAGAACGTCTTGCAAAAAATGGAACACGTGAGCTTGTATTAGTGGCACAAGAGACAACACTTTATGGAAAAGATATTTATGGAGAGAAGAAATTACCAGAGCTTCTTCATCGTTTAGGTCAAGTGGAAGGAATTGAATGGATTCGCCTTCTTTATTGTTACCCAGAAGAAATTACAGATGAATTAATTGAAACGATGGTAAAAGAACCAAAAGTATGTCATTACATTGATATGCCAATTCAGCATTCAGAAAATACTATCTTAAAACGTATGGGAAGAAGAACAAGTAGAGAACAATTAGTAGAAGTTGTGAAAAAACTTAGAACTGCTATGCCTGATATTGCAATTCGTACTACATTAATTACAGGATTCCCAGGAGAGACACAAGAAGATCATGAAGGAATGTTAGCTTTTGTAAACGAAATGGAATTCGATCGTTTAGGTGTCTTTACGTATTCTCAAGAAGAAGATACTCCAGCAGCTAGTTTTCCAGATCAAGTTCCAGAAGAGATTAAAGAAAGCAGAAGAAATGAATTAATGGAACTTCAACAAGAGATTTCTTATGAAAAAGATCAAGAAATGATCGGAAAAGAAGTAAAAGTATTAGTGGAAGGCTATTTATTCGAAGAAGATATTTATGTAGGTAGAACTTATAAAGATGCTCCAAAAGTAGATGGATGCATTTTTGTGAAATCAGAAGAAGAAATTATTTCTGGAGATTTCGTAGATGTAAAAATCACTGGTGCGTCTGAATATGACTTAATTGGAGAGGTGATTTATCGTGAACTTACCGAATAAACTGACAATATTGAGAACTATTATGATTCCGTTTTTTTTAGTATTTCTTTACATGAGTGATGAACTTTCCTATGGAAAGTGGATTGCGTTTCTTTTATTTGCGGGAGCAAGTTTTACCGACTATTTAGATGGTCATCTGGCAAGAAAATGGAATTTGATTACAAATTTTGGGAAATTTATGGATCCGCTGGCAGATAAATTATTAGTATGTTCTGCTTTGATCGCTTTTGTAGATCTTGGAAGATTAGCTGGCTGGATTGTTATTATCATTATTGCAAGAGAGTTTATTATTAGTGGATTCCGTTTGGTTGCATCCGATAATGGAGTTGTAATCGCAGCAAGTTATTGGGGAAAATTTAAGACGGTGTCACAGATGATTTTAATTTTACTTTTAATTGTTGACCTAGGCGGTATCTTTGCAACACTTGAAACAATTTTTACTTATATCGCATTAGTTCTTACGGTTGTATCTTTAATTGATTATTTATATAAAAATAGAGCTGTTATGATGGAAGGAAGCGAAAAGAAATGATAGTGGAATTAATTTCTGTTGGAACAGAGATTTTAATGGGGAACATTGTGAATACGAACTGTGCCTATTTGGCAGAGAAATGTACATCTCTTGGATATTCTATTTATTATCAAACAACAGTGGGAGATAATGAAGAGAGACTTATGAAAGCGTTAGAACAGGCAAGAGAACGAGCAGACATTGTAATTTTATCAGGAGGGCTTGGACCCACTATGGATGATATTACAAAAGAGATGGTTGCGAAAGTTTGTCAATTAGAACTGGTGGAGGACATTCGAACAAGAGAGAGAATTCAAGAATATTTTGCAAAACGTCAATTAGCCAATATTACACATAATAATTGGAAACAGGCGTATATTCCAGAGGGAGCGATTGTCCTTGATAATAAAAATGGAACTGCTCCTGGTTTAATTGTAGAGACAGATAATTGCAAATTTATTTTGCTTCCAGGTCCTCCAAACGAGTTGATTCCGTTAATGGAGCAAGAGGTAATTCCTTATCTTTCCAAACTCCAAGATAGCGTTTTTTATACCGCCATGGTGAAAATTGGTGGACTTGGAGAAAGTTATGTGGAGGATAAATTATCCGATCTTATGAAAAATCAGACAAATCCAACGATTGCCCCTTATGCAAAAGAGGCAGAGGTTCACATTCGTGTTACCGCGAAAGGAACAACGGAGGAGGAAGCAAAAGATCTTGTAGCTCCAGTGGTCAAGGAAATAAAAAGTCGGTTTGGAAACTTCGTGTTTACAGAAGAAGAAAATATGACATTGGAAGACAGTGTTGTAGAACTTTTGAAAAAACATGAGTTAAAACTTTGTACTGTAGAGTCTTGTACTGGTGGATTGCTCGCTGGAAGAATCGTCAATGTATCTGGCTGTTCTGATGTTTTAAAACAAGGATTTATTACGTACTCTAACAAAGCAAAAAGAAAATTAGTAGGTGTAAAGAAAAATACGTTAAAAGAATATGGTGCTGTTTCGCAACAGACGGCAAAGGAAATGGCAAAAGGTGCTGCTTTGCTTTACAATTCTGATGTGGCAGTATCCATAACAGGAATCGCTGGACCAACAGGCGGTACAGAAGAAAAACCTGTTGGGTTAGTTTATATCGGTTGTTATATTCATGATAAAGTTTTTGCGAAAGAATTTCATTTTACAGGGAATAGAAGAAAAATTCGTGAAAGCTCTGTTGCAAGTGCTCTAACATTATTGCATCACGCGATAATCGAATATTATGAAGGCGGATTTGCAGGAGAGAAAGAAGAATAAATGGAAGAAAAGTCGGTTAATCTTAAAAAGAAAGTTAATCGACTTTTCTTTATTTC
>UQVN01000165.1 GCA_900544525.1 uncultured Eubacteriales bacterium | reverse complement strand
TATGATGATGAAATGAGACGTCCTATGATGCTATTAATATTCGCCAAAAAAGACTTGACTATTTATAAAATAGATGATATAATTTACGACAATTTAATCAAAAAAACAGAAGAATATTGAAAATTCTGTTTATAGAAAATGGGAAGGAGTCGTGATTTTATATGGTCGATTTTTCAGTATTATTGGAAATAACAGAAGAGGAAAAGCGAGTAAAAAAGCTCTATGATTTGATCAATGAGGATGTTCGCTTAAATCGTTCTAAGGGAGCAAGAGTGGAGTTTTTAACAAGTGTTCATTATATTGAGCAAGTATTAAAAGAAGGGGATAAGATCCTTGATCTTGGTGCAGGTGCAGGGGAATATAGTTTGTATTTTGCAAAAAAAGGATATGATGTGACTGCATTAGAGTTATCCGAAAGCAATATAAGGGCATTTCAAAAGAAAATAGAGCCACAGATGAACTTAAAACTCTCTCAAGGAAATGCAAAAGATCTGTCTGCATATGCGGATAAGAGTTTTGATATTGTATTGTTATTTGGCCCACTTTATCATTTAGAAGCCAAAGAAGATCAGGACCAGTGCTTGAAGGAAGCAAAGCGTGTTTGTAAGGACGATGGAACCATTTTTATTGCCTATATCCAAAATGATATGGTGATTTTAACAGAGCTTATGTATGATAAAAATTTTTTAAAGAGTGACTTATACGATCATGATACGTTTAAAGTGAAAAACTTCCCATTTGTATTTTTCACGATTGATAAAATCCGAGATATGTTAAGAGATAATAATTTTGAAATAGTAAAAGAGGTGGCATCTGACGGAGTAAGTGAATTGCTAGAAGAGAAAATTAATCAGTTAGATGAGATAAGCTATGAACAATACATAAAATATCACTTCCATGTATGTGAGAAAAGAGAAATGCTAGGACATAGCAATCATTTATTATTTGTAACGAAAAAGAAATGACAATCGAATAATTTTTATCAAAAAAGGCTATCGCACTAGCTAAAAATCTTTCGCTAGTCGACAGCCTTTTTGTATTAAGACAACAAATCAGAAACTATGTTTGAGGAAGTTTTAGTGATTCATTCCAATAAAGACACCGAGTACATAAGGAATTAACCAAATAGCCCAAACAAAGATGCTAAATTTATGGAAAACTTTTTTTGCATTTTCGTCGTTGCGAAAAAGGATGATAGTTGCCCAAATAGCGTGGAATGCCATTAACAATAAAGCAATTGTCCCTGTTATACTATGAAGATTGAATGTAAATCCAGAGCCAGAAATTTTACCCATAATAGTAGTTCCTGTTGTATCGCAGAGAAAACCAAGCCAAAAGATAATGGTATGCCATTTTAGTAATGTTCCTCTTTTCTTTTCTCCGAATACACCTACAGTATAAAAAGTAAGTGCTAATGTCATAAAAATAATAGCTAAAATAAGTGATGTTGACATAGGAACCTCCAAGTTTAATTTCTTAATTGTTTTTTATAAAACACAAAGAATTGTAAATGAAACTAGTTTAATAAATCTTTTTTGTATTTGTAATAATGGTATTCAAAGAGAAGTCCTGCACTTAACAGGGCAAATCCTAAACCAGTATAAAAAATCGCAATGAATCTATTTGGCACGAGATGAAAGAGCCGTATTGTAATACCTAATGTCATCATAAAGGCCATAATACAAAATGATTTGGTATCAAAAAATTTCAAAAAAAATTGTAGTTCTTCTGAGTATTTTGTTATTCTCGTTGTATGCTTTATCGTTAGTTTATAAAAAATTAGAAACCAGAAGATAAGAAAAATAATAACAGAAAGGGAAATATTTTGTACGCTTATATAGTTGGTATAGGCTTCTAATCCGATACGCAAAATATTAAATCCTGCGATAAACCAGACGATGCCCGCTATGATCAATAAATTTTCTTTTTTTACTTTCATTGCTTTTAAGCCTCCTTCCATTAAAATGAACAATGTTCAAGTTGAACTTTACACTTTTTTTTCAGCGATGTCAAGTATTTTTCACGATAGATTTTTTTATTGTTTGTTTTGGCATGTAGGAATTTTTTAAGAATGAGAAGGGGATAGGACAATCTTAATAGAATATAGCAAAGAAAGAGAGAAAAAATTTCACAGGTAAAAGCATTGTATGCTATAATGGCAACGAAAATTAGCAAAAGGATAAGAAGTTAAAAAAAGAAGATTATAAGAAAAAATAGAAAGAAGGACTTTTATATGCAATATTATTTGGCTCCATTAGAGGGTATTACAGGCTATATTTATCGAAATGCCCATGAGAAAGTATTTCACAATGTGGATAAATATTTTTCTCCATTTTTATCTCCAACGGTTCATAATCGATTAACATCACGGGAAAAAAATGATGTGATTCCAGAGCATAATAAGGGAATTTTTTTAGTTCCCCAAATTTTAACAAACCAAACAGAGCAGTTTTTAAATACAGTAAAATTATTAGAGGAATATGGATATCAAGAGGTGAATTTAAATCTTGGATGTCCATCAGGAACGGTAGTTACAAAGAAAAAAGGAGCTGGATTTTTATCCGATCCTGAAATGCTTTCTCATTTTTTAGATGAGATTTATGACAATTGTTCTGTGAAAATTTCTATTAAAACAAGACTTGGAATCGAAAATCCAAAGGAGTTTGAGAAACTATTGGAAATCTTTAATGAGTATCCACTAGAAGAGTTAATTATCCACCCACGGGTGCAAAAGGATTATTATAATAATAAGCCTAATTGGGAATCTTACGAATATGCACAAGGCCATACAACACATTCTCTTTGTTATAATGGGGATATTTTTACAAAAGAATGTTATGAAGTGTGGAAAACAAAATTTTCCAAAGAAGAAAAAGTAATGCTTGGAAGAGGGATTATTGCAAATCCCGCATTAATTGATGAAATAAATGGTACAGGAACACTGACAAAGGAGCGATGGAAACAATTCCATGATGAAGTTTATGAAGGCTATCAAGAGATCATGTCTGGGGAGAAAAATACGTTATTTAAAATGAAAGAACTTTGGTTTTATATGGGACATTTATTTGAAGATAGCGATAAGTTTTTAAAGAAAATTAAGAAGGCAAATCGTTTAAAAGATTATGAAATAGCGGTAGCACAATTGCTAAGAGAAAGAGAGCTAAAGCGATAAGAAAACGCAATCGTTTCTCTTGACTATGACCTTACGTCACTGTTTATAATAAAAGAAAACGAAAAACGTGGAGGTAAAAAAATGAAAGGGATCGTATTAGCGGGGGGATCAGGAACACGCCTTTATCCTCTTACAAAAGTAACATCAAAACAGTTATTGCCAGTTTATGATAAGCCGATGATTTACTATCCATTATCGGTTCTTATGAATGCTGGAATTCGAGAAATCCTTTTGATTTCAACACCAGAAGATATCAATCGATTTCAGGCTTTATTAGGAGATGGACATCCATTTGGAATTGATATTCAATATGCGGTTCAGCCATCACCAGACGGGCTTGCACAGGCATTTATTATTGGAGAAGATTTTATTGGAAATGACAACGTAGCCATGATTTTAGGAGATAATATTTTTCATGGTCACGGACTTACAAAGCGTTTACAAAGAGCAGCTAATAAAAGAACAGGGGCTACGGTATTTGGATATTATGTGGATGATCCAGAACGCTTTGGAATTGTTGAGTTTGATTCTGATGGAAAGGCAGTTTCCATTGAGGAAAAACCAGAACATCCAAAGAGCAACTACTGTGTTACTGGTCTTTATTTTTACGATAATAAAGTTGTAGAATATGCAAAGAGTTTAACACCTTCTGCCAGAGGAGAATTAGAAATTACAGATTTAAACCGCATTTATTTAGAAAATGGAGAGCTGGAAGTAGAACTGCTTGGTCAAGGATTTACATGGCTTGATACAGGAACTCATGACTCTTTAGTAGATGCTACAAACTTTGTGCGCACAATGGAAACTCATCAACATAGAAAAATCGCTTGTTTAGAAGAAATTGCGTTTAAACAACATTGGATTACGATGGATCAATTGAGAGAAACATATGAGATGCATAAGAAAAATCAATATGGTGCTTATTTAAAAGACGTTATGGACGGAAAGTATATTGATATTCGTTAAAAATGAGCAAATAAAATTGAGCGGATACAAGTTTAAGTTTGGTTTGGAAGAAAACCAATAGGAAAGGGAGATTAGAATATGAAAATTTTAGTTACTGGAGGCGCTGGATTTATTGGAGGTAACTTCGTTCATTATATGGTAAATAAATACCCAGAAGATGAAATTGTAAACTTAGATCTGTTAACCTATGCAGGAAATTTAGAGACATTAAAGCCAGTAGAAGAAAAGAAAAACTATCGATTTATAAAAGGAGATATTGCCGATCGTCCGTTTATTATGGAACTTTTTCAGAAAGAAAAGTTTGATATTGTAATTAATTTTGCGGCGGAAAGTCATGTGGATCGCTCTATTTCTGATCCGAGTATTTTTGTAAAGACAAATGTAATGGGAACGGTAGTTCTTCTTGATGCTTGTAGAACCTATGGAGTGAAGAGATTCCATCAAGTATCCACCGATGAAGTATATGGCGATCTGCCACTGGATCGTCCCGATTTATTTTTTACAGAAGAAACACCACTTCATACATCAAGCCCTTATTCTTCTAGTAAAGCCAGTGCAGATTTATTTGTTATGGCGTATTACCGTACTTATGGAATGCCAGTTACAATTTCTCGTTGTTCCAATAATTATGGCCCATATCAATTTCCAGAGAAATTAATCCCTCTTATGATTAGCCGAGCATTAGCAGAAGAGCCACTTCCTGTCTATGGAAAAGGGGAGAATGTAAGAGACTGGCTCCATGTGCTTGATCACTGTGTAGCCATTGATTTAATTATAAGAAATGGAAAAGAAGGCGAAGTTTATAATATTGGTGGACATAATGAACGCACCAATCTAGAAGTGGTAAAGACGATTATAAAAGCATTAAATAAATCAGAAGATCTGATACAGTATGTAACCGATCGTCCAGGGCATGATCGGAGATATGCCATTGATCCAACAAAGATGGAAAAAGAGTTGGGTTGGAAGCCAATTTATACATTTGATACTGGTATTCAAGAAACAATTGAATGGTATTTAATGAATAAAGATTGGTGGCAAAATATTTTAAGTGGAGAATATAAAACGTATTTTGATAAAATGTATGGCAATCGTCTTTAAGCATAGAAGATGAAATGAAAAATAAAAAGAAGGGAAAAAAGATGAGATTCTTAGTAACAGGTGTCAACGGTCAGCTAGGATATGATATTGTAAAAGAATTGCAAAAGAGAGGACACGAAGCCGTTGGGACGGAGCGATCCACAATGGATATTACAAATCAGGCACAAGTAGAAGAAGTAGTAAAGAGAGAAAAGGTGGATGGGATCTTTCATTGTGCTGCCTATACAGCTGTTGATAAAGCAGAAGATGAGATAGAACAATGCAGGGCAGTTAACGCTACTGCCACTGCTTTTCTTGCAAAAGTGTGTCAAGAACTTGGAATTAAAATGCTTTATTTAAGCACGGATTATGTGTTTGATGGAGAAGGGACGAAACCTTGGGATACAAAAGATAAAGTCATTGCGCCATTAAATGTATATGGACAGACAAAATACGAAGGAGAAGAGGCAGTTAAAAAGTATTTAGAAAAATATTTTATCGTTCGAATTTCTTGGGTATTTGGAAAAAATGGCAATAATTTTATTAAAACTATGTTGCGACTTGGAAAAGAAAGAGGAGCCGTTAGTGTTGTTCAAGATCAAGTGGGTTCTCCAACGTATACTGCTGATTTAGCTGTTCTTTTAGTCGATATGATGGAAACGGAAAAATACGGTATTTATCATGCTACCAATGAAGGCTTTTGCAGTTGGTATGAGTTTGCCTGTGAGATTTTTAAACAAGCAGGTATGGATGTTGTTGTAACGCCTGTCGATAGCACACAATTTAAAACAAAGGCAAAAAGACCTCATAATAGTCGTATGAAAAAAGAAAAGCTAATGGAAAATGGATTCCATAGATTACCGTCATGGCAGGATGCGCTATCCCGCTATTTAAAAGAGATTATGGAAGAAACAAAGTGAAAAGGTTGTAGAAAGAGGTAGAAAAGATGGGTAAAATAAAAGTGACATCATGTGAAATCGATGGATTATATATTATCGAACCAAAGGTTTTTGAAGATGAAAGAGGTTATTTTATGGAAACCTATAATCAAAAGGATATGGAGGAAGCAGGGCTTACCATGCAGTTTGTGCAAGATAATCAATCCATGTCTACAAAAGGAGTGTTAAGAGGACTTCATTTTCAAAAACAGTTTCCACAAGGGAAATTAGTGCGTGTGGTAAGAGGTGAAGTGTTTGATGTAGCTGTGGATTTAAGAAAAGACTCAAAAACATATGGAAAATGGTTTGGAGTTGTGTTATCCGCAGAAAATAAAAAACAATTTTATATTCCAGAAGGATTTGCCCATGGATTTTTAGTACGTTCTGAGGAAGCAGAATTTTGCTATAAATGTACCGATTTTTATCACCCAAATGATGAAGGTGGGATAGCTTGGAATGATCAAGAAATCGGAATTGACTGGGGAATAGAAGAAGGATTTCCACTTATTATTAGTGAAAAAGATAAGAAATGGAAACCTCTTTCTGAAACAGAAATTCCATTTTAAAATCTTTATTTTAAGTTTTAAAATCTCTAGCTTCATTTTTTTGTCGTTTGTTCTTTGAAATAATTGTTTTAAATTCTGTAAGAAATAGGACAGGAAATGTAAGGAAAAATTTGTTGTTAGAAGGACAGTCCTATGTCATAATAAAGAAAAATAGACAAGACAAAAATGAAAAAGAAAAAATAATGAAGAAATGGAGTAGGAATATGAGATTAAAAAGATTAAGTGTTTTTATGTTAGCAAGTTTAATGATGGTTGGAAGTGTATCTCCAGCTATGGTAAAAGCGGAAAATTTAAAAAGTCCAGCGGTTTATGTGAGTTCAGCAAGACAGTCAAAGGTAACTGGTGATGATTTTTATGAATTATTATTAAAGGCGACAGATTCAAAAGAAGTTGTGTCTTATATTAAAGAACATATTAAAACAGCTAGTGAATCACAAATTGATGAATATATGAGAGGACTTTTTAGCTTTGAAAATGATGTAAGAGATATTGATTTTACTCCTTTAAAGGCAGTAAAAAATTATTTGCCAACAGATGTGAAAAATGCATTGCCATTTTTAATGAAAGAACATCAAAAACCATCTATCAAAAATGGAAAAGTGACATTAAGTATTTCTGCATTATTAGGAAGAGCAAAAGCTTATGAAGCTTATTTAAAGAAAAATCCAAGTGGAACAGGTTCTGATGCGATTCGTTCTTTCTATGAAGATGCAGTCACACAGGCAATTACAGGTGGTTACCAGAAAGAAATGGGAGTAAAAAACCGTTATGTAAATGCTAAGAGCCAAGTATCCAAAAAAGCCATGAGCCAATATGAAAACTTTGTAAAAGAAAATAAAACAGGAACAACAAGAAAAGTAGTATCTGATTATGTGAATTTATTAAAGAAAACAGATAAAAAGATCACAAAAAAAGTTGAGACATTTTATAATTCCTTATATA
>UQVN01000164.1 GCA_900544525.1 uncultured Eubacteriales bacterium | reverse complement strand
TTATTAGATATTTTAAAAGAATCCATGACTATGGAAGAAAAACAACAAATCGATATGCTCTTAAAAATGTTGGGATAAATTTATTTTAAATCAAAAATGGTGGAAAAAAAAGTACATTTACTTCTCTTCCACCATTTTTTTGCGAAATTATCTTTCTTCTGTTTTTTGTCTAAAAATTAATTTACGAATAAGATCAATAGGATACATAGTAAGTGCCATTAATATGACAACTCCCCATCCCTTTAATCCAAATCGTTCACAACTGAATATTTCACCAACAATTCCGCCAATGGATACTAAAACAACTTGAACTGCTATAATAACAAACCAAATTTTTATAAAAACAGGATTTTCTTTGATGTGTTCAAAAACATTAAAACTATCACTTCTTACATTTAATGCATTAACCATAAAGCTAAATACAAATAAACAGAAATAAGCACTATAAAATTGTCCTTCATGTAACGTTCCATCTACCATAAAGAAGGATTGGAAAATAGGAAGTTTAAACCAGAGGATACTCATAATCGTGAGCCAACCGCCCATAATTAAAATTTGTATCGCCATTGGCTTACTAATAATACTCTCATCCCTTCTTCTTGGCTTCATCTGCATATATTTATGGAGTGCTGGCTCTCCTGCAAACATAATAGATGCTAAACTATCCATACAAAGATTGATCCATAAAAGATGTGTTACTTTTAAAGGTGCTTCCACTCCAATAAATGGACAAATGGCTGATACTAATACTGCAGCTACATTAATCACTAACTGCATTTTACAGAATTTTAAAATATTAATATACAAAGTACGACCATACCAAATGGCATTTTTAATGGAATTAAAGTTATCATCAAGAATGACTAATTTTCCTGCTTCTTTTGCTACATCAGTTCCACTACCCATAGCAAATCCAACATCCGCTTGTTTTAATGCAGGACTATCGTTTACACCATCTCCTGTCATACCAACAACAAGATTTAACTCTTGGCAAATTTTTACCATACGGCTCTTATCGGTTGGAAGAGCACGAGAAATAACACGAATGTTTTTAATAATGGCTTTTACTTCATCATCACTCATGGCATTTAATTCAGCAGAAGTAATAGCAATATCGCCTTCATCGCCAAATAATCCTGCCTCTTTTGCAATAGCCACCGCTGTCTCTTTTCGGTCTCCCGTAATCATGACAACTTGGATTCCCGCTTCCTTTACATCACGGATTGCTTCTTTTGCTTCTGGTCGAACATCATCACGGATACCGACAAGACCAATTAATACAATATCATCATTGATTTCATCCTGTACCATATTTTTTTTGCTGTATCCAAATGCAAGAACACGCATTGCACGATTGGCTAAATCATCGATTTTAGCATTTAATACTCGTTCATCAATTGGTACTTCTTCACCAGATTCATTTAAGCATACTTTCGCTTTTGCTAAAATTCTCTCTGGCGCGCCCTTATAATAAGTAGTCTTTCTCGCTTCAATATAAGACTGGCTAAACTTATTTGAACTATTAAACTCTTGTTGTTCTGTAACAGCATTGTCATCGTTTGTATTTAAAGCTGTAAAAGTTTCTTCTCCTAAAAAAGTAAGAAGTGCTTTATCTGTCATATTACCGCCTACAACTTGATGACGATCATCAAACATGGCACCCGTATTTTTTCCAATGGATAACTCTAATTGCTCCTTCATAAACGAATGAGAATTAGAATTTTTAATATCAATTACAGTTCCAGCTCCATCTAAAAATTCAACAACTTCTAATTGTCCTTTTGTAATGGTTCCTGTCTTATCACTAAATAAAATATTAAGAGACCCTGCTGTTTCAATACCAATGGATTTACGAACAAGAACATTTACTTTGTATAACTTTCCAGTATTTTGCATAAGCACAAGTGCAATTACAAGTGGAAGTCCTTCTGGTACTGCACATACAATAATTGTAATTGCAACGGATATTGCACTCATAATTCCCTTTAAAATCTCAAGCCAACCAAGTGAAAAATAAGCGGAAACTCCTCCCGCTTGTAATATGTAATGCACAAAATATGCAATTGCAATTACAATAGCTCCAATATATCCAAAAACAGAAATCTGACTTGCTAATTTATTTAATTTCACTTTTAACGGAGAATCTGGCTCTTTATTTTCCATATCCAATGCCATTTTCCCCATCATAGTTGCCTCACCGACACGTTGGATTAACATATATCCTTCTCCATCAAGCACAGTTGCTCCACGGAATAGGCTATGTTCATCGACAAAAGTATCACCTGTGATATTTTCTGGAATTTTAAAATTCTCATCGGCTGCTGTCTTTTTACACTCTTCTGCCTCTCCATTTAATGCACTATTATCCACAGATAATTTCCCGTCGGCTAAAATACCATCCGCTAAAATTTTATCTCCTGACTGAAGAATCACAACATCTCCCACAACAAGATCGTCAACTTCAATCATTTTAATAACACCATTACGCAATACTTTTGCAGTATCTTTCTTTTGAGAGTCTTTTAGCTTTTTATACGCATTATCATTGGATACTCCAGTCTTTGCAGAAACAAAGTTTACAAGTAAAATGGCAATAACCGTTCCCACTGGTTCATACCATTCTCCTGCTCCAACTAAAAACATAATAAACATAATTACCGCGATTACACATAATACACGGATCATTGGATCCTCAAATCCACTTAAAAATTGTTTCCAAAAACTCTCTGGCTCAGCTTCTTTAATATGGTTAGAGCCATATTTTTTTCGGCTTTCTTCTACTTCTTGATCAGTAAGCCCTGTTAAATGTTTGTTCATCTCTTTTACTCCAAATGTCTTTCTCTTAATGCAACCTCTTATTTTGTTACATTCTATTTTGTGTCAACTTTTGCTTCTCTCTTTTTCTTTATGTATATCTTTGAGCAAGCTGTCCAAGACCTTCATCTTGGGTTCCTTGACCGACAGCATTGAATTTCCATTCTCCATTATGGCGATATACTTCACCAAATACCATAGCTGTCATATTATCATAGCTCTCAGATAAATTATAACGGCATACCTCCTTTCCATCTCGCTCATCCACGAGACGAATAAATGCATTTTTAATCATGCCAAAATGTTGTTTTCTCTTATAGGCATCATAAATATTAACAACAAGAATAATTTTATCATATTTTTCAGGTATTTTCGATAATTCTACAATAATTTGTTCATCATCTCCTGCGCCTGCTCCTGTTAAATTATCACCCATATGTATAATAGCATCTGTATGATGTTTTAAATTACCAAAATAAACGATGTCTTCTTTCCCTTTTAACTTTCCATTTTGAAGGACTAAAGCAGAAGCATCACAGTCAATGGCTGTTGGCTTCGGTGCAAAAAAACCTCTTTTTCTTTCTACTTCATCCCATCCAAGTCCGATGACAATACGATTCAGCCCAGCTTTTTCTTTTGTTAGACTTACTTTTTGCCCTTTTTGTAAACTGATTCCCATCTTTTATCCCTCCATTATTCTACTTCAATGCCGAAGTTCCCACATAATGCTGCTAAACCGCCTTGGAATCCACTTCCAATTGCATTAAATTTCCATTCTCCATTATAACGATAAATTTCTCCAACAACGACCGCTGTTTCAATAGAAAAATCTTCTCCTAAATCATATCGAATTAATTCTTCATTTGTGTTCTCATCTACAATACGGATATAGGCGTTATCTACTTGTCCAAAATTTTGATGTCGCTTATCCGCTTCATAGATGGTTACTGTAAAATCCATTTTTTGGATATTATCTGGAACTTTTGTTAAATCCACTTTGATTTGTTCATCGTCCCCATCACCCTCTCCTGTTAAGTTATCTCCCATATGTTCTATAGCTCCACTTTTATGAACTAAGTTTCCATAGAAAATAAACTCATCACTGGTAGGTGTTTTTCCACTCTCGCCAAGCATGAATACTGCGGCATCTAAATCAAAATCGGCACCACCATCATATCGATTGAGATCCCATCCAAGACCAATCATAATATTTTTTAATCCTGGATTTCCTTTTGTTAAACTCACTTTTTGACCCTTTTGCAAATTAATTGGCATAATAAAACCTCCCATATTGTTGTAATTTTATAATAAGTTTCCTTATTATCCTCATCATTTACTTTGGTTTTTCATCATCTGTTGAAACTCGTCTTTAATCGTATTTAAACGTGCTTGGTCTTCTATTCGTTTTTTCTTTGCATCCTCTTGAATCTGTTTTGTCTCTTGAATGCCTGTAACAATTGTGTGCCAAGTCGTTTCTAATGTTTCAATTTTCACCGAACTTCCAGAAGCCAGTTGCATTGCCATTTTTGATTGATTCACTGTGTTTTGTGCATTTTTAATTAACATTTCATTTGTTTTTTGATCCAATGCGGACATAGCCTCCGCCTGTATTTTTTGACGCTTTAATAAAATAGCCTGTATCAAAGCCTGTTTAAAAACAGGAAGGGTAATAATAAAAGCGGAATTGATCTTTCGGACTAAATTCATATTTGTAAATTGCATCGTTTTAATCATTGGAATGGATTGCATTGCTACATTCTCAGCAATTCTTAAATCCTGTGTTCTTTGCTCTAACATCATCTTTGCTTGTTCAAGGCTTGTTAATTCAAATTGAATGGAAGGCTCAGCCGATGCTTCGTATTCTTCTTGCCGTTGTTGCATATAAGCACTTATTTCTTCAATTCCTTGTTCTCCAGCTAAAATATACTTTTCTAGTTCATGGAACGATTGTACATTCGCCTGAAACATATCTTCTAATTTTCGATTGGACTGTTTGATCTCTTCCTCATATTGTTTTAATTGAACATAAATTTTATCAACTTCGTCGCCCATTGTATGGTATTTGGCTAGTATTTTATCAATTTGTTTTCTAGCATTATGAAAAAATTTATCCAAAAATCCTTGCTTTTCTTTTATTTCATCAATATCAAACTTGTCCATAATCTTCCCAAGGGTTGTAAGCATTTCACTAGAATCATCCAATTGACTCATATTCATGTTATTTAAAATTGCATCGGAACATTTTGAAATATCTTCCGCTACTTGGCTTCCAAAGGACACAATCGTATCTAAATCAAATACAGAAATTGTACTAACAATCTGATCAACTTCTTCTGAATGAACAAGCTTTTGACACAATTCTTGTTTATCCGCTTGAATATTAAAGGGAGTAATCTCTGTAGTATCCATATTGTTTTCTTCCATAGGCATTGATTTTTCCTGTGTAAAATTTAGTCCCATAATCACTCATCCTCTCTTAAAAATCCGCTGAAATATCGTATTTACTTTTAAAATATTATCTTTTAATGATGGTGCTTTCGGTATGGAAAGACCAAACATATAACCACCTATTTTATGTTCTACAAGCAAAGGTCTTGTGTAATATCTCTCTAAAATTTGAAATCCTGTCGGAACGAACAAGACAATATCAAATCCTAGTTTTGCTAATAAAGCAATAAGAATACTATCTTCTAGTGAATAATCCTTTTCATCAAAGGCTAATAAAAGTAACTTTGGATTTCTCTTAGTAAAATCAAACTTTTGAATTTCTCTCATGTATTCTTCACCAAGACTTAATCCTAACGCCAAAATTGTATATTCCATTCCATTTATAAAAGTACCTTTTATTAACTGACTATCGATTAATTCTTGTATTTTATCCAATAAATATTCTTGAACTTCCTCTCGATAAAGATGATAGGAATACTGTTTACTCTCTTTTATTTTTTTTCGATCCAATCTTCGATTTCTTAAAAATTGAGTTGCATACCCTCGAATCGATAGATCATATTTTCGCTGTTCATCTGGAATCAAAACAATCGTATCTTCTGTTATCAATTTTTGGACTTCCTTAAAATAAGTATCCGTATCTTCATTTTTAACACCCAGAATTTTCGCTCCTAAAGTAGGAACAATTACTTCTTCTTCTATAATTTCAAAATTCGGTCTATATTTTAATTCCTGCTCCCATAAGATAGCAATCTCTTCATACATCGTTTGCAATTGTAACACTTGTGCCTTTTTATATTGATTGACACGATAAAGACCGGTATCTTCATATAATAAGGAATTTAACTCTTGTTCTACTTGATATGCGACAGTTCCCGTACTGCTTTCTTGAATTGTCTGTGGAAACTTATAAAGTTCTAATGACTGCTGATATGTCTTCTCAAATAAACGCTTTTCCTTTAAACAGCATTCTTTTTTCAAATCTGGGTTTATTACAAAAACATCGATAAAACTCCACGATAATAAACAGAGAAACAAAGCTTCTATCTCAGTTTTACAAACTCCAAAATAAATAAAAACCGAAACACTTGTATCTTTTCCATCCGTTAGATAAACAAGATAGCGATTTAACCAACAAACGAGAAAAACTGCTTCATTTTTAAGCTTATTTAAATTTCCTTCCCGCTTTTTTTCTTCTTCTAACATTACTTTAATAAAAGCTCTCTTTATCTGTTGATCAAATCTTGGGCAACTTGTTCTTTTGATTTTCGTTCCAAGATCTAAAAGTAACTCATCTAATATTTGATAATTTTTTGGATGTACTTGTGAAATTTCCTCATTGGTTGGTGGCATCATTTCTGACAATACAAAGACTTTTCGCCCCATATCTTCTAACTGTTTTTTCCATTGAAATAATTGTTTTGCGTAAGTTAGCTTTTCTTCCACTCCCGTCACCTTTACAAATAAATTATAACAATAGTCTTTCTTCTCTCCTCGCATTGTTGGCTCTTTTAAACAGTCTGAAAATACATCCCCAGTAAGCCAAGTATTGGTACTCATAACTTTTAATTCTTCCTGACGATATAGCAAAGAAAATCGATTTTCTCTTTGCAATTTTTGTTCCATTTGTTGAATGGAAAAATTGTTCGGAAATGGTTGTGAAGAATTTATTTCCAAAGCAAAGGAACGCTCCATAGAAAGGCCTACTGATTGATAAGCCAAATCTCCTTGTTTTTCCACTAATAAAATATCACAGCCTGCATTTGCAAGAATCGTTAAAATATCTAATTCATACTTGCTTACGATTCCTTCATATAAAATCTTTGGTATCTGTTCTTGTCCTAATTGAATTAAAATTCGTTCAAATTTATAATAGAGCCAACACATAAACTTAATATATGCATTTCTTTGCATATCTTGGCTTTTACCACTTTGTCTCATCTCTTCTAGTAGATGCAAAATCGAATCTGTAACATTTTGATTTTGTATTTCATTCAATCTTGGCAACCATTTTTTTAAAGAGAATTGAACAAATTCTTTCTTAAGTTCAAATTCTCTTCCCATGATCTCTTGATAAAAAGCGAGTTGACTCTCATTGGGATTTTGAATCTTTTCAAATAAAACAATCCCTTTTGTTTTTGCTTCTAAAAAATATTGATAAATAAAATCTTCAATTTCTTCATTGTAAGAATAAATTCGGTAAAAATAAATCCCTTTTTGTTCTCTAAGCGATAATGGAAGAAAAAAATCATTCAATTGATGAATTTTTAATTTCTTATACATAAATTATCCCGCCATTCTTTTCACTTTTTACAATATGATTTATAATATAGTCTTTTTTTGTATTAGACTATAGCAATACTATACCATATTTTAAACTTATTGACAATTAGTTCCATATTTGGATA
>UQVN01000163.1 GCA_900544525.1 uncultured Eubacteriales bacterium | reverse complement strand
GACATATAAAAACAGTAAAGTTTTTATATGTCTCTTGTTATAGAATTTTATTATTTTGTAATAATAGAAAGCACTTGATTGCTTCTTGCAATGAATTTTGTCATTTCTTCTGCACTTAATGGATGATTTGCTAATTGTGCTAAATCATAAAGCTGTTCACAGATAAGAGTTGTATTTTCTCCTTCTGGATTGTTTAATACATATTGAACAAGGTTATTGTTTGCGTTTAATACTAAAGTTTCACTGTTACCAGCGCCAAACATAGATGGATCCATTCCCATCATGCCATACATTTTCATCATTTCTTGCATTCTTCTGCCTTCTTCAGAAGATGTGATCATAGAAGAGATGTTAGCATTTTTTAATTTCTGAACAGATACATTTAAGTTTTCTTTGTTTAATGCTTTTTTGAAGACTTCTGTTAATGTATCGGTTGTTTCTTTTAATTCTTCTTCAGATGCTTCTTCTTTAAAGTTATCAGAAAGATCCGCATCGATACGAAGGAATTTCACATCGTTATTTCTGCTCTCTAAGTGAGTGATGAAAGGTGTATCAATGTTATGAGTTACTGCATCCATTCCTTCTTCTTTAAATAAATTGATATATTGAGACTGTTCCTGTTCGTTTGTCACATAGAAGACTTTGTTTTCATGTTTTTCTTTTCCAGCTTCTAAATATTCTGGAAGAGTCACATAGTTTCCTTCTAAGTTCTTGAATAAAATATAATCTTTCATTTTATCGTTGAACTTATCATCTTTTAAGCAACCGAATTTAATAAATGGAGCGATATCGTCCCAATATTTTTCATAAGATTCTTTCTCTGTTTTGCACATACCAGAAAGCTTGTCCGCTACTTTCTTTGTGATGTAGTCAGAGATTTTCTTAACAAATCCATCGTTTTGAAGAGCAGAACGAGAAACGTTAAGTGGTAAGTCTGGACAATCGATAACACCTTTTAATAACAGTAAGAATTCAGGAATGACTTCTTTGATGTTATCTGCAATAAATACTTGGTTGTTATATAATTTAATCGTTCCTTCGATAGAATCATATTCGGTATTGATTTTTGGGAAGTAAAGAATACCTTTTAAGTTAAATGGATAGTCCATATTTAAATGAATCCAGAATAAAGGTTCTTTAAAGTCCATAAATACTTTGCGGTAAAATTCTTTATATTCTTCTTCGGTACAATCATTTGGATGTTTTGTCCAAAGAGGAGCAGTATCGTTGATTGGCTTTGGAGCTTCTGGTTCTTTTTTCTCTTCTTCACTTTCTACTGTTTCAACACTGCCATCTTCGTTTACAACCTCTGTTGTATCTTCCGTTGTATCACCATCGAATTCTAATGCTTCTTCGTCTTCTTTTTTATTTTCTTCATCTGCATTTGTTAAATAAATTTCAACAGGCATAAAAGAACAATATTTATTTAATACTTCTCTTGCACGGTATTCATTGGAAAATTCGGTACTTTCGTCATTTAAATAGAGAGTGATTTCTGTACCACGAGTTGTTTTATCACTGTCTTCCATTGTGTATTCAGTACCGCCATCACATTCCCAATAAACAGCTTTTGCGCCATCTTTATAAGAAAGTGTTTCAATTGTTACTTTATCTGCAACCATGAAAGCAGAGTAGAATCCAAGACCGAAATGACCGATAATCTGATCTTCATTTGTTTTATCTTTATATTTTTCTAAAAATGCTTCAGCTCCAGAAAAAGCGATCTGGCAAATATATTCATCGACTTCTTCAGCTGTCATACCAAGACCGTTATCGATGAACTTAATGGATTTATTTTCAGGGCTTACAACTACATCGATGCGATATTTTTCGTCATCAGCAGGAGTAAATTCTCCCATCATATCTAGTTTTTTTAATTTTGTAACGGCATCACAACCATTGGATACTAATTCACGAATAAAAATATCATGGTCGGAATAGAGCCATTTTTTAATAATTGGAAAAATATTTTCGCTATGAATAGATAAACTACCTTGTTTACTTGCCATAATAAAACACTCCTTTATTTTTGCTAAATGAAATATTTAAAATTTTATATCATTATCTTTTGTCTTATACAAAATCGTTACACGCTATTTTTACTTTCGATATCATAGGATATAAGAAAGACAAATGTCCACAATAAGAAGGAATCGATTTGCTTCTTAAGATCCTCATAGTGTTTATTGTAATACCTTTAAATTTGTATGTCAAGAAAAAATTAGCACTCATTAAAAGCGAGTGCTAGTAATTATACAAAGACAGCGAGTCATGAGAGAGCATTTATGTTCCTATATGGCGACTGTCTGTGGACAAGAGAAACTCGTGAAACGTGTTTCTCATCGTTTATGAAAAGACAGTGGAATGAAACGATAATAGAAGAAAGAAAACAATGGGAACGAGTAAGGAAGGTAGCATATTTAAAGTTTTACAGTCACGAATTTCTAAAATACCAAGACCAGAACTAGCGATTAAAAATCCACCTACAATGGAAATTTCCGTGAGCAATTCTTGTGTTAAAAAAGGAGACAAAGCTTCAGCAAATAGATAAATACTACCTTGCCACAAAAATAATACAATGGCGGATAATCCAATACCTAAGCCATACGTAGAGGAAAGAACCATAGAAGTGACAAAATCAAGAGTGGCATTGGTAAAGAGATAGGAGTTATCTCCATAAATGGCACTTTGAATCGGCCCTAGAATGGACAAAGTACCGATGCAAAAAAGTAGGATGGCGGTCGATAACCCTTTTGCTAAATTGCCCTTGGAAAAACGGTTTGTTACGTTATGAAATCGTTCTTCTAAATCAAGAGCAGTACCAAGTAAATTTCCAATGGCAAGGCTTGCAATAAAAAGAACAGGATATTTACTATTTGGCATATTTTGTACAATCGAATAAACACCAAGCCCTGTTGCAGCAAGTCCCATAGAAGTAAAAAGTGCAGAGTGAATTTTCGGATTCAGCCCTTTTTTTATAAGACTCCCCAGCAATGTTCCAGTTACAATTGTAGAAACATTTACAATAGTTCCTAACATAAAAGATTCCCCTTTCTATTTTTTATAAAAATAGCTGATAAAAAAATGAAATGATGTACAAGAGTACAGTTAAAAGATATTATAACGCTTTTTATAGGGAAACGGAATTATTTTTTGTGATTCAAAAAGCCGTTTCTTGTGATTTAACTTGGTATCCGCTATAATAAAAAAATAGGATAAAGAAAGATATTTTGAGATGGAAAGAGAGTAATCAAATGGAAACAATACAATTATATAAACAAGATGCATATAATAAAACATTTAAAGCGACAGTGCTTCAGTGTGAAAAAGAAAAAGATTATTATCAAATCACACTGGATCAGACTGCATTTTTCCCAGAAGGGGGAGGACAGTATGGAGATCGAGGGTTTTTAGATAATGTTATAGTTTTCGATACCCAGATAAAAGAAGGTGTGGTTTATCATAAAACAAAAGAGCCGATAGAAGAAGGACGAGAAGTCATTGGAAAGATTGACTGGGAACGTCGTTATTGTTTTATGCAAAATCATTCTGCGGAGCATATGATGTCTGGATTTGTCCATCGACACTATGGTTATCAAAACGTAGGATTCCATTTAGGGGAAGAAGAAATGACAATGGATTTTGATGGGATTTTAACGATGGAGCAATTGCTCACATTGGAGAAAGAAGTCAATGAAGCTATTTGGGAAAATAAAGAAGTGATTGTTTCGTATCCCACAAAGGAAGAGTTAGAAACCATCGATTATCGAAGTAAAAAGGAAATCGAAGGGGATATGCGAATTGTGATCATTGATGGGGTGGATTGTTGTGCTTGTTGTGCTCCTCATGTTCAAAAAACAGGAGAAATTGGTTTTGCAAAAGTCATTTCTGTTCAAAAAAATAAAACAGGAGTTCGAGTGACCATGATAGCAGGACGATGGGCGTTACAAGACTATGGAAAAAAACAAGAAGAAGTCCATGAAATATCCAAAATGCTTTCTGCGAAAGTAGGAGAAGTGGCAAAAACAGTAGCTAAATTAAAAGAAGAAAAAGAAAAATTAGAATATGAACTTGTTGCTTTACGCCTTCAAATGATTCAACAAAAAGCAGAAAAAACTCCGATTGTAGACGGCATTGCTTGTATGGAAACAGAAGGATTATCAGGAAAAGAAGTGAGAGAAGTTTGCAATTGCTTGATGGAAAAGGCAGAGATTGGAGTTGTGTTGAATCGAAAAGAGAAAGATGAGGAAGAATTTCAATATAGTATTGGAAGCAAGGAACAAGACGTTCGTCAAATTTCTATTTTATTAAAAGAACAGTTAAATGGAAGAGGAGGTGGACAACCAAAGATGATTCAAGGAACAGCTGTTGGAACGAAAACGCAAGTAGAAAAAGTATTAATGGATTGGAGAGAACAAAGAGATGAGTGAGAAGAAGCTATCCGTTGTTGTATCCGTTTATAATGAAGAGGAAGTGTTATTTCACTTTAAACAGCGAATGGAGGCCGTTTTAGAACAATTGAAAGAAAAAAATCATTGGAAATATGAAATTTTGTTTGTCAATGACGGAAGTAAAGACGAGAGTCCAGAAATTTTAAACCAATTTGCCAAGAGCCATTCATGGATAAAAGTCGTGCATTTTTCAAGGAACTTTGGACATGAGTCAGCGATGATTGCGGGAATTGACCGAGCAGAAGGAGATTTTATTATTTGCATGGATGCGGATTTGCAAAATCCACCAGAGGAAATTCATCGGATGATTCAACAATATGAATTAGGATACGACGTTGTGCTGATGGCAAGAAAAGAAAATAAAGATGCGGGGATTTGTAAAAATATCGCCTCAAAAATGTTCTATGGCGTTCTTAACGTAGTCTCCTCTGTGAAATTTGAACAGAGTGTTTCAGACTTTTTTGGAATTTCAAAAGGAGTCGCACAGATTTTGAGAAATAAGTATCGAGAAGTCAATCGATATTTAAGAGGATATATTCAAAACGTAGGATTTCAAAGGGTGATTTTAGAATACAAAGCAGAAGATCGAGTTGGTGGTCATAGTAAATATTCTTTTAAAAAGTTATTTAATGCAGCCCTTGATGCGCTTACTTGTTTTTCAAAAACCCCTTTGCGAGCAGGACTTTATGTTGGAATCATCTCTGGAATTTTAAGTTTCTTTTTAATTGTCTATTATGGCGTCTCTTATTGGATGCATGGAGAAGGAAATGGCATGATTCTTCTATGCTTTTTCTTATTTTTATTTTTCACTGTGCTATTTCTTGTCCTTGGAATTATGGGAGAATATATTGGCGTGTTGTTAGAAGAGGTAAAGGATCGACCGATTTACCTTATAAAGGATGAGAGAAATATAGACAACGAAGAAGAAAATAGGAGAGAGGAAGCCTAGTATCAATCGTTTGAAAAAGCACCTAAGTGGTAGAGTTCATAAACTTTATCATTAGGTGCTTTTTATGGAATAAGGGGAATCCTATATAAAATTTCAATTATAACTTTCGATAAAATTTTTGTTCCAATAGTTTTTGAGCATTTTTAAGAGACTCCGTTGGAGAAATAGCGCCACTGTAGGTTGTTTTAATTGCCATACCTAAAATGCCAAGGAAATTTCTTTCATCAAATGGTTCAGGAATCTCATCGGGTTGTCTTTTACCACTAGCACAGGAAAAACTTTCTTTTGCTAAGGTGAGCCATGGAAACGTGTTAATAACTTCATAATTATCATAGGTCTTTTTGCAAGAAGAAACACCGCCTAATAAAGCACCAGCAGAAGAGATAGGCTCACTACAAAGCCACTGAATAAATTGAAGGGCTTCCTTAGGTTGCTTTGAGTAACGAGAAATTCCAAGAGAACCTCCTCCAAGGACTGGGTTTTTACCAGGGATAAATGCATAACCAGTTTTTCCAATCACTTGAGAATTAGGAGTTAATAGGTTCGAAGCAAAGTTACTATATAAAATCGCCATAGCGGTATCTCCTTCTGCAAACTCCGTTGCTGTTTTTGACCACCAGTTGGAATAGTTTGGATTTGTAAATGGTTTTAAATCGACGAGAAGTTGTAAAGCCTTAATTGCATGCTCAGAATCCAGATGGATATTACGATCGGATTCGTCATATAAGTTTGGTTGCATGCTAAAGAAGCGTGCAAGAAACTCTGAACTAGCAACACCAGCAGATCCTAATGTTAAAGTAGCACCATATTCGATTGGGGAATGTGGGTTATACTTTTTCGTGAAAAATTGGGCGATTTGATTAAATTCTTCAAAGGTAGATGGTGGTTTTAGTTCTGTTTTATATGTCTCAAAATACATACGACGATAGATTGTATTTTCAAATAAATCTTTTCGATAATATAAAATTTGGGCACTTGGTGAAAATGGTAGTGCATATAGTTGGTTATGAACCGTCGTATATTTATGCTGAGTTCCTTCTAAAAAAGAAGGAAGGACTTCTAAAATGTTAGAATCCAATGATTCAAGAGGTAAAAGTAAATGTTCAGCAAACCAAGAGAGCCAAGTAAAATCAAGACGGATCACATCAAAGATAGATAGGTTGCCAATCGTATCAAAATTGCTATACATTTCTTCATATGAAGAGATGGTAATATTAATTGGGATTCCTGTTTTTTTCGTGTAAAGCCTTGAAAGGTTTTTAATAATTTTTGTTTCAGGGCTATCTAATAATAATAAATTTAATGGTTTTGCATCGGGAACAAAATCGTGTTCAGGAAGCCAACGACGAAAGCCATCATTTTCAAGAATCCATGTTTTATGAGAATCTTTTTTCTTATCTTTTACTTGTTTAATAAGCCGTTCGGCCGATAATTTACCTAGTTGGGGATAGTTTAATTCATATTTTGTAAAACGACTTTCCGGTAATGTAAACATAGAAGAAAGTGTATAAATTTCTAAAGAAGTTTTTGGATCAAAAAATGTTTCTAAAATGCTTTTAATTTCTTCTGCAAAATCAAAGTTTGATGTAACAATAGCATCTGGCATTTCGTCATCAAGGAGACGAAAAATATTCTGTTTTTTATGATAATGATCCGTTTGAATATGAAATAAATTACAAGAGGTATCAAATCCTTTCATAAATCCAGAATAAAATTCCGCTTCATGAGGAAGAGATAAACGTCCTGTTAATAAAGAGATGGAACGATAGCTTTTTTTATTTACTTTTTGTGCCATTTCAAATCCAGCCTTAAAAAAATCAAATCCAATAAAAGGAGCTGGAAAAGATGGTTTTCGTTCGACAAATAAAATGTGATCCATTAGATTATTATTTTCATCTAAATAAGGATTTTCTGCATTGGAAACACATTTTGTGATAGTGGCGATGCCAAGAGCCATAGAAGCACGGACTTTCTGGGCAATTTCTGCCTCGTGGGATTCACTGTTATGTCTCGTAAGATAGAGGATAACAGAATAATTGTGAGATTCTGCGTATTCTTTGAAACTTAAATAAAAATCTAAGTAATGCTTTGAACTGATATTTGGTAAAATAACTGCCAGAGTATCGGTATGTCCCTTTCGCAATAGCTTTGCTTTTTCATTTGGGATATAGCCAAGGCGCTCTGCAGCATCTAGTACTTGTTTAATTTTTTTACTGCTCACGTTCCCTTTATTGTTCAATACATTTGAAACTGTACCTTGGGATACATGAGCTTCTTTTGCAATATCTTTTATCGTAATCATAAAAACTCCAATATATTTATTAAATTTCTAA
>UQVN01000162.1 GCA_900544525.1 uncultured Eubacteriales bacterium | reverse complement strand
TTTTTTTACATATTTTTTAATTTTTTTATAGATAAATAGTGAAAAAACACTCTTGCAAAAGACATCTTAACAAAAAGAACCATATTCGTAAAAGACTTATGATAGAAAAGGGGTTGTCGAAAAACAGAAACTCTTAGTTTCTCTTCCAACAGCCCCTTTTTATCCGAAATTTTTCATTCTTATAAATAATCGAGCGGATCTTTTACAACTCCATTGATTCGTAATTCAAAGTGAAGATGTGGTCCTGTACTTCTTCCCGTATTCCCACTATATCCAATCGTCTCTCCTTGAGATACTGCTTGTCCAACGGAAACACTTACACTATTCATATGTCCATAACGAGTAATGACTCCATCTCCATGGGATATGGTTACACAATTACCATAACCATTGATCCATCCCGCTTGAATTACTGTGCCTTCTCTTGATGCCATAACGGTTGTTCCAATCGAACAAGCCCAATCGACACCTTCATGCATTCTTCCCCATCTTGCTCCTACTCTTGAAGTTAAAGTTCCACCATTAATTGGCTTTATATAGGTTGGACGCACCTTTGTTCCTTGCACTACTTTTTTAGGTACTGCTTTTTTAATCACTTCGGTATCCGTTACTTTAGACCGATAGGCTTGTCCATTTTTATAGCTTACAAGGCTGGTCACTTGCTTAACTCCAGCTTTTCCTTTCTGAACAACTTTTGATTCCCCTTCATACATAGAAGAATCTTTTACATAAACAGTATCGGCATAATACTTTTTCTTTGTCAGCTCTTCTTTTTGAACGATAACAGAAAGTTCTGGAGTTGGCACAGAGATAACAACTTCATCTCCTGGCATAATGGAATCACTATCCTTAATTTGCGTGTTTAGCTTCATAAACTCTTTTACTGTCATTCCATTTTCATTGGCAATCCCAGAGATGGTATCTCCTTTTTTTACTTTATATATTTCATCTTGATCTTTTTCTTTCGTAATATCCAAAACGGCCTCTTTTACTTGTGTCAATTCTTCACTTTTTACATAAACAGGCTCTATTTCGATGTCCTCTGCAAAAGCCACCTTCACAACTTCATTTTGACTTTTTTTACTCTTTTTGTTTGTCTGTGATTGTTCTGTTTGATCCGTTACCGTTCTTGCAGCTGCTACCATATGTTGATTTTTATCACTCTTCGTCACCATATTCACTTCTGGCACAAGAGTTCCTTTTTTCTCATCAGTAACAAGAGCGATTTGCACATCTGAAGTTTTACTATACTTTTCTTGCGTCTTTTGAAGGACTTCTTTTACTTCTTTTTTACTTTTTAAAATCACTTCATAATCGTTAATCTTTAACGCATACGATAATTGTGCCTGATCTCCTTTTAACGATTCTAATGTTTCTTCCATTGCTTTTTTCAATTCTTCTTTGGAGCTTGCTCTCTTTCCTTTTCCTTTTTCCATAGAAAGATTTACATCCCATTGAATCGTATTTCCATTTTCTTCATTGACACTTGCCTTTACTTCTTCTAAAAGCTCTGTTGCCAATTGTTCATCTTTTGTATATCCAATAACAACTCCGTCTAATTTTATCTCTCGTAAATTACTCCTATAGATTGTAATGCCTATCATGGTGGCAAAAACAATTGCAATGACTCCACACAGAAGCCATACGCCATATTTTTTTACAAGATTCGATTTCATTTTGTCCTCCTATCAAAGACTTTTTTCCCCTTCTTGGTAAAAGTCCTGAAATATTTGTAACATTTTTGTAACATTTAGAACATTCACATTTTACCAAGGTTTTATGTAAAAGTAAAGGGCTTTTTTTATTCTTCCTCTTTTTCCCTTTTTCTATTCTCAAAATAGACAAAATCATCAATCGCATCTAAAATATCCGCAAATACTTCCCTAGGCGCTTCATCAATATACCGCTTTAATACATCATCTTTTCTTCCACCTTTATATCGCCCATAAAAAATATCAAATAGATTGTGTCCGCGAACATAAATCTTAATTTCTTCCATATGTTCTTTTAAATCCTGTCGATTTCGGATTCGGATCCCCGTAGCTTTTAACATTCGTTTCGTACTTCCTAAACGATATAAATAATCTTTGTATTTTGTGTAAAGAATCTTATAAAATTCTTCTTCATTTTTTAAGAGCCCTATTTTCACCATTGTCTTTGGATCTAAAAAATAATTTTCAAAAGAATAATATTTTAAAATTAATACATTTTTTGGCTGAACTCGTGGTAAGTTATTTTGATCTTGGGACTCTCTTTCTTTATAGTAATTACAGAGCTGACGTTTTAACATTTTTGGATCTTTGCCATCACTATCTCGAATCATAAGAAACTGATCTTTTAAATATAACTTATTAATATACTTTAAGTTGGCATAGGTTTTAATATTCGTACAACTATTGACTGGAATAATAGAAATTCTTTGTAATTTTCCATCTTCATCATACATTTCAGAATAGTATTTCTCAAGTAACATTGGTAATCTTGAACTATCCTGCTTTCCTTCTACGATAAATACGAAATTTACATTCATTAAATCGTTTGCGGAATACCCTAAATCATTTAAAATTTCATCCACATCCGTATCTTCATTGACAATTGTTTCATAATGTTCATCTAATAATACTTGTTTAATCTGCTTTCCAGCAAAATTAAAAATCATATTTGGTGAATGTGTGGAGAAAATCACCTGATTTTTTTTCGATAACTGATATAAAATCTCACTGGCAGTTTTTTGTAACTGTGGATGGAGAAACATCTCAGGATCTTCTATCATAATAATACAAGGAACGGTATGATCTTTTTCTTCTATATAAGTTTTTAATAAAGAAAGAATATAAATACTCTTTAACCCTGCTCCTAATGTGGAAATCGAGCCATAGACATCTCTTTCTTTATGATGTACTAACGTCTCCACCTTTAACATTTCATCGATATCCAACTTAATATTATATTGAATTTCCTGATTGGCTCCGCCGTTCTTCTGGAAATTTGCATTCAATTTATCGGCAAATTGATTTAAATTCAACTGATATAACTTATACTCTAACAGACGAGTCGTTTCATGAATGGTGAGATCCTGTGGCGTCTTTTCTTGAATTTTACCAACACAAGCAAAACAATGGTTGCAATGTTTTGTTTTATCAAACATACAGATTTCATCTCTTAAATCTACTAGTGCTTCATTTCCTTGAAATTCTAAAATATCTTCTTGAATGGATTGGATATTTCTCTGCTGATCGATAAAATAAACTTTTGGAAAAATAACTCTTAAATTGGGATTATTTTTTCGAACACCGTCTCCAAACTCTTCTTTCCCATCATAGGTTTTTGTATAGAAGAAAGTCACATTTCCTCCAATTAATACTTCTTCCTCATCTTCCACTGTTTCAAACGGCTGAAAAGATGGCAACTTTTTCCTAAAATCTTCATACCAAAGTTCCTTTTTATGGTAACGGCTCACCATTCCTTTTTCTTGAAATTCCTCTAGATCTTCTGTACTCAATGTAATCGTTCCATAAATATGAATGGAACGATACGGCTCATTATAATCTTCTTGTTTTATTTTATAGCTTCCTTCTAATGCCATAATAGCATCTAAAACTACTGTTTTTCCTGTATTGTTTCTCCCAACCAAAATCAACGCCTGATCGATTTCTTTCATCTCTAACTTACGAATAGATTTAAAATTTTCAATTGTTAAAGAACTAATTTTCATAGTACGCACCCCCATGTACGCTTCCCCTTTTCTTTTTTATTATGATATGCTTTCTGATTCCTTTTTATTTGCGTGGAAGGCATAAATACAAAAGTAAGCACAATTCTTTCCTATCATCTGGGGAATTCTTTTTTATGTTATTTTATTTTTTAATTTTTCGGTGTTTAATTCTCTGACTTTTATGATAAGCCTTTCTTTTTGTCTCTTCTACATTTCTTTTTGGGATACTTTCCTTTCTTCTTTTCTCCCTGATTTCTTTTTCTTGGCTTTTCTTTTCCGCCCTTTTCCTCTACTTGTTTTTTTAATTGTTTCTTTTGGGATTCTTTTTCAGATTTTTTCTTCTGTACAGAATATCCAAATTTCCCAAGTTTTTCACCTAATTCAAAATATTCTCCATGAGAATAAGCAACAAGTCCGATGTCATTTAAATGGAATTTTCCTTTTTCGTCCATATAAGAATCTTCTACCGTCACACCTACTACTTCCGCTAAAAACAAGTGATGGCTTCCTAATTCTTTGATCTCAATTACTTTACATTCAATATTCACTGGACTTTCTGCAATACCAACCGCCTTTATTTTTTGAGAAGGCTGTGGTGTCAATTTCATTTCCGCAAATTTATCTACATCTCTCCCAGAACGAACGCCACAATAATCGGTGGCATATGTTAATTCTTTTGTCGTAAGATTCACAACAAATTCCTTTGTTTCCTTAATAATGTCATAGGAATATCGCTCTGGACGAACAGAAATTGAAAGCATAGCAGGATTTGTACAAACTGTTCCTGCCCATGCGACGGTAATAATATTTGGTTTTTCTCCTTCTCGATTACAGCTCACCATTACCGCTGGCACTGGGTAGAGCATATTTCCCGCTTTCCAAAATTGTTTTGCCATACTATATCCTTTCTTACTCTTACTAAATTTTTTATCAGATCCAAAAATCCGCCATTTGAGTGATTGAAGTCTATTTTCTCTTCTCCTTCCTCGCTCTAAATGGCGGATTTTCTATCTACATATTATAATGCTTTTTTTACTGCTGATGCAAATTCATTTAACTCTTCTTTTGTAGCAGTTCCTGGTTCCCAAGATACTTGTACGCTATCCCCTTCGTATCTTGGAATTAAATGCATATGAAAATGGAATACTGTTTGTCCTGCAATTTCACCATTGTTTTGTACAATATTCATTCCATCACAACCAGTTGCCTGTTTTAACGCTCTTGCAACCGCTGCTGCTAATGAAAAAAGTTTTCCCGCTGTGTCCGCATCCATATCAAAAATGTTATCAAAATGCTCTTTTGGTAAAATCAATGTATGACCTTTTGATGCTGGAGATACATCAAGAATTACTTTAAAATCACTATTCTCATAAATCGTTGCAGATGGAATAATTCCATTGGCAATCTTACAAAAAATACAATCCTCTTTCATCGTCTCTATTCCTCCTGTTAATCATAAGAGTCATCATTTCCTATCGATCTATTTTATCAGTAAATACTATAGGATAATAAGAAATACGTCATAAGAGTTACCACCTCTATTATCAAAATGATGGCAGAACTCTCGTTCTAATGATTTCTTTTATTGTAGATCAATTTTTGGCGATTGGCAAGAAGAACTATTATTCTGTCTTTGCTCTCTCCCTTTTATCCGTCCATTTCCTCTAAGATATCCTCTATCTTTCTTCTATTCATCGTATTCAAATACGATCATAGAAAATGGTGGTAAATCTAATATAAAATAACATACTTCTTCTTTTTGATAGTAAGAATTTATCTTTTCTTTCTTGGCCATTTTTATGATTGATTTCTCATTTTCACTTGTTCCAACACCTCCATAAGATACCGAGTCACTATGAAATACTAACCGATATTCGGTATCTTTTGGTACGGTAAGCAAATATCCTCGACTCATTTCCTGTCGATGGTGAAAGAGAAACAATAAATTGCCCTTCCCTGTGGATGATTTTCGAATAAATGAAAAAATTCCATATGTTGGATCTTTATGAAACCATGCAAAGTTTTCTTCGTTTCCATACCAATCTCTAAGCACTTCTTTCTCTTTATAAAAAGCGATTAAATCCTTTATATACCTTCGAAAACTTCTATGGATATCCTCTTCTAACAATTGCCAAGCCATTCCTTTTTCTATATCACAAGGATGCCAATGAACAAAATCTTCTCCCATAGAGATGCTCTTTCCAACAGATGGATACGCAAAAAAATAGCCATAGAGCATACGAAGACTAGCAAAACGGTTAAAATACTCTCCTGCCATTTCCTGTATTAACGTCCCATTCCAAAGAATATTTTCTCCTTTTGCTGTACTTAATATGTTCTTATGATAACGATCATAACTGACAAAACGCTCCATCTTCCAAAAATCATAAGGATTACAGCTTGGATATTTCTTACTGTAAGTTAAATATTGCTCTAGCCACTCAGAGCTTAACTGTCCATCAAACCCTAAACCACCTTGACTAGCCTTTTCTGTCACCCCAATCCAATGCGAATTATCTTCTGTATACAAAAGCACTTGTGGGGCATATTGTTTTAATAAAGAATTGCACAATTGAAGAAAAGAGATCGCCTCTAAGTTTTCTGTACCACCCCAAGGATTTGGCAACCATTCCTTCCCAATCTTTCCATAGTCTTGATAGAGCATCGATGCCACAGACGGAACAAACAATCCATCGATTTGAAACTCTTTTACCCAATAAAAGGCACTCGATAACAAGAACGAGCAGACTTCCCCCTTTCCATAGTGGAATAAAAGGCCTTTTTCTTGTGCTTGTACCGCTAACAATGGATTTTCATATTCATAAACAGCATCTCCATCCATTGCCTTTAATCCATAATCCGCCATGCCAAAGGAAGCGATACACCACTCTACTATTACTTTAAGCCCTTTTTTATGAAGATAATCGACCATATATTGAAAATCTTCTCTCGTCCCATGCCTTGTAGATGGAGCAAAATAATGTGTCACATCCGTTCCTAATGACTGCTCGGTTTCATATTCTAAAATTCCTTTTAATTGAATATGAGTATATCCCATTAAAAGAGCATCTTTTGCTAATTCCTTTGCCAATTGCCGATAGGATAACAATAAATTTCCTTTTTTCCCTCTCTTTTTATATGCCACTGGATAGACTTGATAAATGACAATAGGTTCTTTTGTTTCCTCGTCTTGTTGCCCTTTTACGTCCTCTATTTTTCTTTCATTTTCCTCTACAATTAATGATAAATGCGGATTCTTTTTCTGCTGTCCAAAGCTATAAGGATCGGACTTACGAAAAATCTCTCCTCGTTCTGTTTTGATTTCGTATTCATACGCCATTCCAATTTTTGCCTCTGGAATAAAAAGTTCAAAGATTCCCCCTTCATCAATTCGCTCCATGGGATGCATAAGAGAATTAAAGTCATTCCAATCTCCAAGAACACTGACTCGCTTTGCATTTGGCGCATAAACCCCAAAGAAAATTCCTTCTACTCCTTCTATCTTTTTTTTATGGGCTCCAAGAATCTGATACATAAAACAATTCGTTCCATTTTCAAAAGAAATTCGTTCTTCTAACGAGATCGGATTTAAAAAACGATACGGATCTTCATAAGCAATCACTTCGGTTTCTTTTTGCATTTCTAAATAATAAGAAATGTGATTTTCCTTTGGTAACTGCAAAAGAAAAAGCCCCTTTTCCTCTATTCGTTCCATAGGATATCTCTCTTTTTTCTCCCCGTTTCTTATCACTGCCCACATCTTCTTAGCCTTAGGATTCCAGCTACAAATATAATCATTCCCTTCCCATGTATGGTAACCTAATATCTCTTTTGGTCTTTCACAATCTCCATAGAGAATGGCATTTATACTCTTTTGTTTTAATATTGTTTTTGTGCTATCCATTGCCTTTACCTTTCTCATTCCATTTCTTTTTTCTTTCTATTTGCTATCAATAGGATTCTCTTATTTTTATTATAGCATGAGTATAGTCCTTCCTAAACTACTTTTTCTAGGCAACACAAACAAATGGATCC